>NZ_JBQFOY010000008.1:0-190498 GCF_056533985.1 Ruegeria sp. E8 | reverse complement strand
CCGTCTCTCCGATGCGTCTCAACCGTCTCTCCGGCCCGTCTCCGCCGTCTCCAGCGTCCCAGCAACCGCCTCAGCAGCGCCGGTGAAGGGGGTTCTAAGTATAACCAGCCCTAGCCGCAAGCGGAAAATTCACGAAATCAGAAGAAAATCTCAAAAAGATGGAAAATAGTTTATTTTCAATATGTTGCGTGAGTTTCACTAGGCAAAGAACCACCAAAAAAAGCAAAAAAGCAGATGAGACCCTTTGCTCAACTGTCTTTTACACACAGTTACCCACAGACTCATTTTCGAGTCAGGCAGAATCTGCGCTGTTGGACCGGAAAGAGAGGTTGGGAATCGGCAAACGCAGGACAAGCAGGACGACGATAGCTGCCAGATAGGCCAGCGGCTCGATCTGAAAGCCTTTTGCCAGCATGACGTAATGCACGGCCCCAAGCAGAGCGGCCGGATAGACAAGGCGGTGCAGTTTACGCCAGCGCGGCCCCAGCCTGCGTACCGACCAGTTGTTGGAGGTTAAAGCCAACGGCAGCAGGATCAGAAATGCCCCCATTCCGACTGTTATATATGGGCGCTTGAGGATGTCCGCCCAGATCTGGCTGGGAAGCTGAACATCCAGCACCAGCCAGACAAGAAGATGCAGGCTGACATAGGTAAATGTCAAAACCCCAATAGCACGGCGGAACTTCATCAGGTTCAGACCGACAAACCGACGCAAAGGTGTGACGGCCAGACCGGCGATCAGAAGTTGCAGCGCCAGTTCGCCATAGCGATGCTCCAGCGCTTCTATCGGATCGACGCCCAGACCACCGGTCAAACCAAGATAGAACAGCCAGGGCGCGGGCAGTGCCCCCAGCAGATAAATGGCCCAAACCGGAATACGGCGGAGTGTCTGGTTAACAACCTGCATGATCCTAATAGTTCGCCTTCAGATCCATGCCTTCATACAGGCCAGCCACTTCTTCTTCATACCCGTTGAACATCAGGGTCGGTTTGCGCGACGCAAACAGCCCGCCGCCAATCTCACGCTCCGAAGCCTGAGACCAGCGCGGATGGTCCACGTTCGGGTTCACATTACTATAGAAGCCGTATTCGCGCGGGTTGGACATACTCCAGCTGGTGGGCGGTTCATCCTCGGTAAGCGTGATGCGGACAATCGATTTGATCGATTTGAAGCCATACTTCCACGGAACAACCAGACGCAAAGGCGCGCCGTTCTGATTTGGAATCGTTCGGCCGTAAATCCCTGTTGCCATGATCGTCAGCGGATGCATCGCCTCATCCATACGCAGACCTTCGCGGTAGGGCCATTCCAGAATGGGATACCGTACGCCGGGCATCTCATCCGGGCGAACCGCGGTCTCGAAGGCCAAGTATTTGGCCCCCTCCTGCACACCCGCCATGTTCAGCAGATCGGCCAGTTCGAACCCGTTCCACGGAATCACCATCGACCACGCCTCGACACAGCGGAAACGATAGATGCGTTCTTCCACCGTCATCTCGGACATGATGTCCTTGAAATCATACTCGCCGGGGCGGTCGACCAGCCCGTCGATCTTGACGCTCCACGGCTCAGTCGTCAGGGCGCCGGCGTATTTGGCGGGGTCATCCTTTCGGGTCCCGAATTCATAAAAGTTGTTGTACGAGGTGATCTCTTCCCAGGTGTTGGGCTCCAGAGCGTCCTGTGCCAAGGCGGGTCTGGCCATCGAGGTCAGCCCGACACCCGCCAATCCGGCCATAACCTGACGCCGGTTCAGGAACGCCGCCCTCGGGGTGACGTCGGCATGTGTCAAAGTGTTGGTCCAGCGATGCGCCATTTAGGTCTCCGTAATCAACTCACCTCGGGCATGAGGTAATCTGCTGATAGCACAGAGCCAAGGAAACAGGCGTAACGATTGAGAGACGGGATTGTAACGAAACGGATGCGCACGGGATGAGCCTCACATGGATATTCTTTGCCGCGACGGGAGTTGAGACGTTATGTTTCCAAAACAACAAGGGAGGAGAAACATGTGTGACATATGCGTAGTGAATGCCGTCAAGGAACGGATGCTCTCGAGACGAGGATTTTTCAAAGCAGCCGCTGCATCAAGCGTCGCAGCTGCTGCCACCGGCGCCACGGTCCCTGTGGCGCTGGCCGCCGGCCACGGGGGCGTCGAAGACATGACCCATACGCTTAGCCCCGATTTCCCTACTTGGGGTGGCGAGCCCGGCATCGCGGCCGAGCAGCCGTTTAACTTCGCGGATCACGGCTTCAACCTATTCAACCTTACCATCAATGAACATACGGGGACACATATAGATGCACCGCTTCATTTCTCGGCGGATGGTATTTCGGTCGACGAAATCCCGGTCTCGGATCTGGTCGCGCCGCTCTGTGTCGTGGATATCGCTGCCCGGGCGGCCGAAGATGCGGACACGCGCGTCACGCCCGATGACCTGAAAGCCTGGATCGCAGCAAATGGCGACATCCCAGACGGGGCCTGTGTGGCGATGTATTCCGGCTGGGGCGGCAAAACCGCTACGGACGAATTCCGCAACTTCGACGGCCAGGCTCAACACTATCCCGGCTTCCATGTCGAAGCGGCACAGATGTTGATGGAGGAAACCGGCGCGCGCTCGATTGCCGTGGACACCCTATCGCTGGATCACGGCATGTCCACCGATTTTGCCACCCATTATGCGTGGTTGCCTTCAGGTCGGTTCGGGATCGAATGTCTGGCCAATCTGGACCGGGTGCCTGCGGCGGGCGCAACACTTGTCATTGGCGCGCCGAAGCACAAAGGCGGCACAGGAGGACCGGCGCGGATTTTTGCTTTGGTGTGACAGCGTCAGGCGTTTCTACAGAGGCTCGCTAAACTGGCGGGCCCTATTCAGTTCCGCTATGCGCATCTTTTTGCGCAAAGCACGCCGCTGTCCAAGGAACCTACTCCTACATTCTCTTTTATCTTGACCTGAAGTTACCTTGAGCCTCCAGAGTAAATTCAAACGTCCCAATAGCGAGAAAAAGACCTGCCCGTGCACGTACTGACAATTCTTGATCATCCGGACCCCGAATCCTTTACCGCTGCGGCAGCGCAAAAATTCATGGATGGCGCAAGTGCCGCCGGTCACACCATCGAGCTTGGAAACCTTCACGCCGAGGGTTTTGACCCGCGGTGGTCCATGGCGGATATCGAGGGGGATTTAGCGTCCGAGGCTCTGGCAGATGTTGTTGCGGAACAAGATCGAATTGCGCGCGCTGACGCGATTTGCCTTGCATTCCCGTTGTTCTGGTGGGGCATGCCATCGATGATGAAAGGTTGGGTCGATCGCGTCTGGAGCTGGGGTTGGGCTTATGACCAGCTCAATGACCCGGAGAAATCGCTCCAAAGGGCCCGGTCCGGAGTTCTGTTGATACCGGCCGGCGCGCGTTCCGATGAAATGGAAAACGCCGGATATCTGCAGGCACTGGAAACAAGCTGGACACAAGGCACCTTCGGATATTTTGGGTTCTCACCCAGAAAACTTGAAGTTCTTCATGGATCGACCGGATCAGAAAACAGGCGAAAGGCGCTGTTAGAAAAATGCTACGACATTGGGCTTACTCTGCCCGCGCCGCAAGAAACCTAAGCGGCGAATTGAGCGCGACCGAAGAGCGTCATCCCTGAACCGAAACGGCAAACGCACCTGACGACTGATTTACTACTTGTGAACTTTTCAAATAAGGACCCGCTAAAACAGCAGGTCCTTTTGTCGAATATGCCTGATCAATGCACCACGGCATCGTCCGGTCGTGGTCGATCCGACGTACCCAACCGGTCACCTATGATCAGCCCATCGGAACCGGCGGTCACAGGAACAGTCTCTCCGTCCTTGATCTCACCAGCCAACAGCGCCTCGGCTAGCGGGTTCTGCAGGGCGCGCTGGATTACACGCTTCAGTGGGCGGGCACCAAAGACCGGGTCATAGCCTTCGTTCGCCAGCCATTCCTTGGCGCTATCGTCCAGGGCCAGCTCAATCTTGCGGGCGGCCAGACGTTTCTGCAGACGTGCCATCTGGATATCGACGATGCCATCCATATCGGCCCGCTTGAGGCGGTCAAAGATGATCGTTTCGTCCAGACGGTTCAGGAATTCGGGCCGGAAATGCGCCCGGACCGCATCCATCACATCCCGCCGCGCCTGCGCGCTGTCCGCACCTTCGGGCAACTGGCTGAGCGCCTGAGACCCAAGGTTCGACGTCAGGATGATCAGCGTCTGCTTGAAGTCCACAGTACGGCCCTGACCATCGGTCAGCACGCCATCGTCCAGAACCTGCAACAATACGTTGAACACATCCGGGTGCGCCTTCTCGACCTCGTCAAACAGCACGACCTGATAGGGCCTGCGCCGCACGGCTTCGGTCAGAACACCGCCTTCGTCATAGCCGACGTAGCCCGGAGGGGCACCGATCAAACGGGCGACCGCATGTTTCTCCATAAACTCGGACATGTCGATGCGCACCATCGCGTTGTCATCGTCGAACAGGAAGTTCGCCACGGCCTTGGTCAGTTCGGTCTTACCCACACCGGTCGGGCCGAGGAACAGGAACGAACCCAGCGGGCGACCTTCGTCATTCAGACCCGCACGCGCACGGCGTACGGCATTGGCGACAGCGGTCACCGCCGCATCCTGACCGATCACGCGGGAATGCAGATCATCTTCCATCCGCAGCAGCTTCTCGCGCTCACCTTCCAGCATTTTCGAGGTCGGGATACCGGTCCAGCGCTCTACGACGGAGGCAATCTGTTCCGGACGCACCGTTTCCTCGGCCATCATAGCGTTGCTTTCGGCGTTTTCAGCCTCGGTCAGCTTTTTCTCAAGCTCGGGGATGACGCCGTAGGACAGCTCCCCGGCTTTTGCCAGATTGCCTTCCCGCTTGGCGATCTCCAGATCAGCGCGCGCCTTATCGAGCTGTTCCTTCAGATCACGCGCACCGGCCAGCTTATCGCGCTCGGCCTGCCACTGGGCGGTCATCTCGGCGGATTTCTCCTGCAGATCGGCCAGATCCTTTTGCAAGGTTTCCAGACGATCCTTGGAGGCCGCGTCGTCTTCGAGCTTCAGCGCCTCTTCCTCAATCTGCATCTGCAGAATCTGGCGGTCTAGCTGATCGAGTTCCTCGGGCTTGCTATCCACCTCCATCCGCAAACGCGACGCCGCCTCATCGACCAGGTCGATGGCTTTGTCGGGCAGGAAACGATCAGTGATATAGCGATGCGAAAGTGTCGCCGCCGACACCAGCGCCGAGTCGGAAATCCGTACACCGTGGTGCAGCTCGTACTTTTCCTTGATGCCGCGCAGGATGCTGATCGTATCCTCGACAGTGGGTTCAGCCACAACAACGGGCTGGAACCGGCGCGCCAGGGCCGCGTCTTTTTCGACGTATTTGCGGTACTCATCCAGCGTCGTTGCACCGATGCAGTGCAGCTCACCCCGGGCAAGCGCAGGCTTGATCAGATTGGCGGCATCCATCGCGCCGTCGGATTTGCCAGCGCCGACCAGTGTGTGCATCTCGTCGATGAACAGGATGATTTCACCTGCGGCTTCAGTGACCTCGGTCAGAACGGCTTTGAGACGTTCTTCGAATTCACCCCGGTATTTCGCACCGGCGATCAGCGCGCCCATGTCGAGGGCCAGCAGCTTCTTATCCTTCAGCGATTCCGGCACGTCACCATTGACGATGCGCAACGCCATGCCCTCGGCAATTGCGGTTTTACCGACACCAGGTTCACCGATCAGAACCGGGTTGTTCTTGGTGCGGCGCGACAGAACCTGCATCGAGCGACGGATTTCCTCGTCGCGCCCGATGATCGGGTCGATCTTACCCTCCGCCGCGGCCTCGGTCAGATCACGCGCGTATTTCTTGAGCGCGTCATAACCCTCTTCCGCCGATGCAGTGTCAGCGGTCCGACCTTTGCGGATACCGTTGATCGCTTCGTTCAGTTTCTGGGCGGAAACGGCTCCGGCTTCCAAAGCGTCCTTGGCTTTGGATTTCACCATGCACAGCGCCATCAGCACCCGTTCAACCGGCACGAAGCTGTCGCCCGCCTTGGTGGCAATCTTGGTGGCTTCGTCCAGAACCTTGGCAGTCTGGCCGTCCATGTAAATCTGGTTGGCGTCACCGCTGACCTTTGGGATCTTGCCCATTGCAGCGTCCAACGCCTCGACCACACGGTTCGGCGCGCCGCCCGCGCGTGTGATCAGGTTGCTGGCCAGCCCCTGGTCGTCATCCATCAATGCTTTGAGTATATGCGTGGGCTCCAGCCTCTGGTGCCCCTCGCGCAGCGCAATGGTCTGCGCCGCCTGCACGAATCCCCGTGCCCGCTCGGTGAACTTGTTCAAGTCCATGCTATTCTCCTTTTCCAAGCGCCCCGTTTTGACATGCCCGCTTGGCGGCACATATCGGTCGAAGCCTCACATTCAATCTGGGAAATATCTGCGCCGGTTCAAGAGGCTAAGACTCAGAAATCACCGCTATTCGCGCTGGATCGTATAAACAGTGTAACCCCCTGTCTCGGCGACCTGAACCGCGCCCAGATCAGCAACCAGAGACTGGGCCGCCGCACTACCAGTCGGGCAGGAAACCAGGTCGGCAGTATGATCCAGGAAATTACCGGTGAAGGCCGTTTCACCCGTAAGCTGGCACCAATCATCCTCTGATCTGTAACCGCCCACCAGGCGCAAATCGTCATTTGTCGGCGCAGGTGCAGCCCCGGCATCCGGTGTCTCGGGCGGGGTTTCATCACATGCAGCCAGCGCAATCACTGCGCCCAGCAAAACCAGCTTTTTCATTTTCTGTCCCTTGTTTTGAAATCAAGTGCTCAATACGGGCACGATAACACAAAATGAAACTGACCGTGCCAGCTTCGAAGATGGACAGGACCGCCCGAACCCGCTAGGACGCAGACGTTTGCCAAAAAGGAGCGCCCCATGTCCGATGACCGCCTGATCGTAGCCCTTGATGTTCCGAACGCCCTTCAGGGTCTGGCCATGGCCGAACGGCTGGGGAATAGCGTTTCGTTCTACAAAATCGGGTTGGGTATGCTGACCGGAGGAGGGCTTGCATTGGCCAACGAGCTGAAACAGGACCACGGCAAACGCATCTTCCTTGACATGAAGCTGTTCGACATCGGCAACACAGTAGAGAATGCCGTGCGGGGACTGGCGCAATTCGATCTGGATTTTCTGACCGTGCATGGTGACCCCCATGTGGTGCGTGCCGCCAAAGAAGGCGCTGCGGGCAAAGACCTTAAGATCCTCGCCGTGACGATCCTGACCTCGCTGAACCGCGACGATCTTGATGCAAGTCTTTTAAAATCCGGCGATGTGCAGGATCTGGTTGTCGAACGCGCCGCCAAGGCACTGGAGGCCGGGGCTGATGGTGTCATCGCCAGCCCTCAGGAAGCCGCCCTGATCCGGGCTCTGCCGCAGGCCGAGGGGCGTCTGATCGTAACCCCCGGTGTGCGCCCAGCTGGTGCCGCACTTGGCGATCAGAAACGTGTGGCCACCCCGGCCAGCGCCATTCAGGACGGTGCAGATCACATCGTTGTTGGCCGCCCGATTTATCAGGCAGAGGACCCAAAATCCGCCGCCGAAGCCGTTTTGGCCGAGTTAAATTCTCTGAAAGTACACTAAGCGGATCAGACCCTTCAGGTGAATTTTTGCATGCAAAGCTTGCCGCAACAAATTGACCTTACGTCAATTTTTCGCAAAACCGCGCCAAATCGTCCCTGTGCCTGAAAACACACATTCAAAAGGTGAGTTTTACCAACGCGGCCTTCATCCTATCGAAGACCGTAAAACTTGGCGATTCTTAAGGGGAGTTACTCCCCAACGGACCATTTCTTCCTGAGGTCCGTTACCTCCCCCCGCGACGCTGCGGGGGGTTTTCTTTCCCCGAATGATCTTTGATCGCTGCTGGGTGATGATATAAGGAACCCCCAAGCCAACTGCGGAACACACGAGGACGCAGATGCCCGGTCTTTGCCGAGATTGCCTGACACAATTGACGAACGAACGGCGTTGCACGGCCTGCGGCAGCCCGAGGGTCAAATCACACCCCGAGTTGTTTGACCTGTCCATCGCTCACATGGATTGCGATGCTTTCTATGCGTCGGTGGAAAAACGCGACAACCCGGAGCTGGCGGACAAGCCCGTCATCATTGGTGGCGGCAAGCGCGGTGTCGTTTCAACGGCCTGCTACGTTGCCCGGATTCGCGGCGTGCGATCCGCCATGCCTATGTTCAAGGCGTTGCATCTCTGCCCCGACGCCGTCGTGATCAAGCCGCGCATGTCCGTTTATGCCGAAGTGTCGCGCAACATCCGCGCCATGATGGATGAGCTGACACCGGTGGTCGAACCCCTGTCCCTGGACGAAGCTTTTTTGGACCTGTCGGGCACCGAACGCCTGCACGGAGCACCCCCCGCCGTCATGCTGGCGCGTCTGATCAAACGCATGAAAGACGAGCTGGGAGTGACCGGGTCAATCGGGCTGAGCCACAACAAGTTTCTGGCCAAGGTTGCCTCGGACCTCGACAAGCCGCGCGGGTATTCAGTGATCGGCAAGGCGGAAACGGCAGAGTTTCTGAACGACAAACCTGTGCGCTTGATCTGGGGTATCGGCCCCGCAGCACAGGAATCACTGGATCGGGCAGGAATCCGAACCTTCAACGACTTGCTGCGTTGGGATCAGGAGGCGCTGACCGCGCGCTTCGGCTCGATGGGCTATCGCCTGTGGCATCTGGCACGGGGGCAGGACAAGCGTCGCGTTTCAGCCCATGAGCCGATGAAATCCATCAGCAATGAGACCACATTTTTCGAAGACACCGCCAACCCGGACGTTCTTGATGGCCACTTGTGGCGCATGGCGCTGAAAGTCTCGGACCGTGCCAAAGCCAAGGATTTGGCTGGTCGGGTCGTTACATTGAAGCTTAAAAAGGCCAACCACAAGATTCTGACACGGCGCGTATCACTACGGGACGCAACGCAGATCGCCGACAAGATTTACCGCACGGCCAAAGGGCTATTCGATCAGGTGGGTGATCAGGGGCCATACCGTCTTTTGGGATGTGGCCTGTCCGACCTGTGTCCGGCCGATCAGGCGGATATCTCGGGTGACCTACTTGATCCGGGTGCTGTCCGCAGATCAAAAGCCGAGCGGGCTACAGACGAAATTCGTCAGAGATTCGGAACCGAAGCAATCGTGAAAGGACGCGCTTTGCGCTAGGCTTACTCCGCCGCCAGACGAACCGGTTTCGAACCGATACTGGATATCTCTCGGATCACCTGCCGCAGCAGTTTCGAAAACGCCATGAAGTTGGCGTTCGGCGCGATGTTCTCTTCATTCATATAAAGTGCGCGGTCGATCTCGATCTGGATTGCGTGCTGATGGCGACCAGGGCGGCCGTAGGTCTGAGTGACATAGGCCCCGGCAAAAGGGGCATTCCGCGCCACGTTCAGGCCCGCCGACGCAAAAGCCGATTCGATGAAATCCACAATTTCGGACGACGCTGACGCACCGAACCGATCCCCCAGCACAATCTCGGGCCGTTTGTTGCGGGTCGTGCCAGCCATGGCCACCGCCTCATGCGGCATAGAATGGCAATCTACCAGAATGGCCTGACCAAACTTCTCGTGCGATTCGGCCAGCAGAGACTTCAAACGCGCATGATAGGGGCGCCAATAGGTGTCGATACGCAACCGCGCTTCGTCCATGGTCAGCTTGCCGCTGTAAATCGCCCGCCCATTGGCCACGACACGGGGAATCACGCCCAGCCCCGACGCAACCCGTGGGTTATGCCCGTGCCTGCGGGCACCGCTGATCAGCGCCGGGTCCAGCTCGTCCAAACTCCGATTCAGGTCCAGATAAGCACGTGGCATGGCCGCCTTGATCAAGGGCGCGCCATATTCAGCGGCAGAGGCAAACAATTGATCGACAAAAGCATCTTCCGAGGACCGAATCACGCTTTGATTCAAAACCGAACGTTTCAGAAAGGCTTCGGGATAGTCCCGCCCGCTATGTGGGGATGAAAAAACCACGCATGAGCTGCGGTTTTCGGGCATATCCAATACAAAGGCTGCGTTCTGCATGATCTCTCCATGTTCGCAATCAACATAGACCGGAAAATTGTTCTTCCAAACCCCTTGAACCCCTGAACGACTCCTTTTATAGACCCCGCTACCGGCGCGGTGATCCGCGCCCCATTTCGTTATGGGGCTGGGCACGCAAAGGTAAAGTGGGCGGTTAGCTCAGCGGTAGAGCACTTCGTTGACATCGAAGGGGTCACAAGTTCGATCCTTGTACCGCCCACCATCGTTTCACTGTTCCGGGTTTCCGGGGCACCCGCTAACCCAGGCGCTGGCCACGTCCTTGATGAAGGCGCCGCAGATTGGAGACAGACCATGAAGGTCAAGAACTCGCTCCGCTCGCTCAAGAACCGGCACCGTGACTGCCGTGTTGTGCGTCGCAAAGGCCGCGTCTACGTGATCAACAAGACGCAGCGCAAGTTCAAAGCTCGTCAGGGCTAAGAACTGCACTTCACTATTTTGAAGAACCGCGCTTTCGGGCGCGGTTTTTTTGTTTTCTGCACCTTTGGGCTTTACATGGTACCCTAGCGCCCAAAATGCGGAGCGCGAAGACCATGCGGAAACACGGCATCGACGTGCTGGTGGGCACGACCAAGGGCACGTTTATTGTCACCGGTGATCATGGCAGGTCAAACTGGAAAGTCTCGGGACCGCATTGCGACGGGTGGCCAATCAATCATGTCATCGGCGATACCGAAACTGGCACTCTTTGGGCCGGAGGCGGCGGCGATTGGCATGGCGCAGGCGTCTGGCGATCCGAAGACGGCGGAGCAAACTGGGAGCTGACAAAACTCACCAAAGGCCAACAGGATGAATGGGCCGCGAACGATTCTGATTTTGCCCAGATGATAGGCTGGACCGGAGAGCCTGCACCTTTCTCTGACGCCTTTTCGCAAATCTGGTCACTACGCTATGCGCATGGAACGCTATACGCGGGAACCAAACCGGCCTGCCTGCTGGCCAGCAATGACGATGGCCGGACTTGGAATACGGTTGAGGGTCTGACTAACCACCCCTCAGCACCCGACTGGAATCCGGGCGGTGCGGGGTTGGTCCTGCATACAATCGTGTCGGATCCGAATGACGCAGAAAAGCTTTGGGTTGGCATCTCGGCGGCAGGTGTTTTTGCAACCGAGGATGGCGGTACGAACTGGGAACGGCGCAACAGGTTGTCCAATGCCGAGGCCTGTACGAACCATGATCACCCCGCAGCCCCCAGAGATGGCGAAACAGGTCATTGCGTACACAACATGGTTCAAGCCCCCGGCACCACGGAGTTGCTGTATCAGCAAAATCATCACGGGGTCTGGCGTTCGCCCGACGGAGGGCGCAGCTGGGAGGATGTTACCCAAGGCCTGCCGTCAACCTTTGGCTTTCCGATCCATGTGCACCCGCGTGACCCTGACACGATCTGGACCTTGCCATTGAACGGCGACAGCATCGGACGCTATCCGCCGGAGGCCGCGGCTGCGGTGTGGAAATCCACCAACGGGGGCGCAACATGGCATGATCAGCGGCACGGCCTGCCGCAGGAGAGTTGCTTTTTCACTGTATTGCGCCAAGCCATGGCCGGAGACTGCCGAGACCCTGCCGGGGTTTACTTTGGAACCAACAGCGGATCTGTTTTTGCAAGTGTTGATGAAGGCGAAACTTGGGAAGAAGTGGCGCGCCATTTCCCGACGATTCTAGCCGTTGAAATACTTGATCGTGGATGACCCAGTTGGTTTTGATCTTTCTCCGTCAGACTATTCGCGGATGGTTAAGAAAACCTCTCATCATTCCCTGCGGTCATTTGACCGAGTAAATCAGTCGGATTTTCTTGCATCCCGCCGAGAATCGTATAATTGAGCAAATCAGTCGGATTAATGACCGACACGAAATTCAATTGTTGGGACACACTATGCTGAAATCCACAACCTGCCTTGCCGCCGCTCTGTCGGCATTGATCGCGACCACAGCGGCTGCCGAAGGTGAGCTGAACCTTTATTCGTCGCGCCACTACGACACTGACGAACGCCTGTACACGGATTTTGAAGACGCGACCGGCATCAAGATCAACCGGATCGAAGGCAAAGCAGACGAGTTGATCGCGCGCATGGAAGCAGAAGGCGCGAACTCTCCTGCGGACGTGATGTTGACCGTCGACACCTCGCGTTTGGCGCGTGCCAAGGATGCCGGCATCCTGCAGCCGATCGAAAGCGCAACTCTGGAAGAGCGTATCCCTGCCAACCTGCAGGACAGCGACAATCAGTGGTTCGGCTTTTCACAGCGCGGTAGGATCATATTTTACAACAAAGAAAACGTCACCAACCCGCCGGCCACGTACGCCGATCTGGCCAAGCCGGAATACAAGGGTCTGATCTGCATCCGGTCGTCGACCAACACTTACAACCAGACCCTGCTGGCCTCGATCATCACGCATGAGGGTGCCGAAGCTGCGAAATCATGGGCTGAAGGCATTGTTGCCAACATGGCGCGTGAACCGCAGGGCGGTGACACCGATCAGCTGCGTGGCATCGTTTCGGGTGAATGCGAAATCGCCGTGTCGAACACCTATTACTTCGCGCGTGCAATCCGCAAAGACGTCAAAGGTCTGTCTGCTGACCGCGACATGATCGGCTGGGTCTTCCCCAACCAGGACAGCTATGGCGCGCACATGAACCTGTCGGGCGGTGGCGTTGCGGCACACGCACCGAACAAGGAAAACGCGATCCTGTTCCTCGAGTATCTGGCAAGCGACCAGGCGCAGCAGTACTTCTCGGCAGGCAATGACGAGTTCCCGGCCGTACAGAGTGTCGAGCTGGCTGAATCGGTAAAGGCACTGGGTGAGTTCAAAGCTGACGAAGTGAACCTTTCGGAAGTCGCCAAGAACATCCCGGAAGCGCAGAAAATCTTTAACGAGGTTGGCTGGAAGTAATCCGCCGTATCGTCAAAAGCTTGAGAAGGGCGCAGGTTTCTGCGCCTTTTTTCATTTACATCAGCATATTTTGGGCTTAAATTTCCCATATCCGGTAATTTTTCTCTAATATGAACTATGCTCGATAACCTTTCGAACCGCCTCGCCGTCCGCTTGAACGAACTCCGCCACGGGCGCGGATGGTCTCTGGATCAATTGGCTGCTCAAAGCGGCATCAGCCGTGCGACGCTGTCCCGAATGGAGAAGGGAGAGGTCAGTCCCACAGCGGAAAACCTCGGCCGTCTCTGCGCCGCATATGACCTGCCGATGTCCCGGCTATTGATGATGGTCGAAGACAGCTTTGACCCCAAGGTTCCGTTTGAACGCCAGACCGAGTGGCGCGATCCTGAAACCGGCTTCACCCGCCGCGCAGTTTCACCCCCTGCAAACGGCCTGAACGCCGAGGTGGTGGAATGTCATCTGCCTCGGGACACTGTCATCACCTACGAGACACCGCCAAAATCCGGACAGGAACATCATCTGGTCCTGGTCGATGGCGCGCTTACCCTTACCGTCGACGGAACGGCTCATGCGCTGAGCGCCGGAGATTGCCTGCGCTATCACCTGTCCGGCCCAACCCGGTTTGAAACCGGGACATCCCGCGGGGCACGCTATCTTTTGGTGCTGATATGATCACGCGTCTGACCGTTGGTGAGTTCGACGCAGCGCTTGATGATCTGGCGGACATACTGCATGCCTGCATTCACGACGGGGCCAGTATTGGCTTCATACTTCCGTTTTCTCTGGAAGATGCGCGCCGGTACTGGTTGCAGAACGTTCTGCCTGGGTTAAAGTCCGGTACTCTTGAAGTATTTGTCGCCCACGGTAATGGACGCGTTCAGGGCACCGTACAACTGATCCCGGCGGGCATGCCAAACCAGCCGCACCGCGCCGATGTTGCAAAACTTCTGGTCCATCCAAACGCAAGACGGCGTGGATTAGGCCGAGCCTTGATGGAAGCCCTCTTTCTGAGAACCCGAGAGTTAAAGCGTACAATGTTGGTCCTTGATACGCGCAGCACCGATCCCTCGCGACTGCTCTATCAGGGCCTTGGGTTTCAGGTTGCAGGGGAAATCCCGAACTACTGCCGAAACCCGTTCGAGCCCAAGCTGGAACCGACTACCTACATGTACATGGATCTGTCCGCCTGAAGTCGGGCGGCGGCCTTACTCCGCTGCGGTCGCCTTTTCCGGGAACTTGTTCGGCAGCAACCCCAACTGACGCGCGCGGCGAATATCGGCCAACAGGTCGCGCTCGGCGGCCTCAAAAAGCTCTTCAGGGTCATCCAGAACAAAGTACCCCATCTGATGCATGTCAATCCGATACGGCGTGCGCAGAATGGTAAGAATGTCGAACGGGTCCCGATCCGGGATGTCGCTGTCTACGGCATAGATCAGCTCGGTCGGCGACGACGCCAGCCCGGATCCCAACGCCTTGATCTGACCGTCCTGACGACGCAAACCAAATTCGATCGAAAACCAGTACAACCTGATCAGCCAGGCATAGTCCGCATCCTTCGCTTCCTTGCCCGCCTGACCGATGGCGTGACTGAACGCAGCGAACCGAGGGTCGCTGAGCAGCGGAGTATGACCGAAAATCTCGTGAAAAATGTCGGGCTCTTCGATGTAGTCGAAATCCTCACGAGACCGAATAAAGGATGCCGCAGGAAAAACCCGGTCTGCCAGCATACCGAAAAACGTCTTGAAACCGATCAGCGCCGGAACCGGCTGCACCCGCCACCCCGTCAGGTCCAGCAACCGATCCGAGATATCTGCGCATGAGGGCACTTGAGTCTTCGGCAAATCTAGCCGGACGAGCCCGTCCAGATATTCACGCGCCATGTAGCGCTGTACGTTACCCTCTTGGGCCGCATACAGATCTGCCCAGACGGCGTTTTCCTCGTCGGTATAGGTGATGTGACCGCGCGCATCGACCACCTTGGCGACGTATTTTGTCGATTTGGGCATCCGTTTCCTCCTGCTTGCAAACAGGATACCGCGCCCAGCGCGGTGGATTTGTTTTGATAATTGAAGATTCAACGCTAAAATGAATGAAATATCTCATTTAAGCCAATATTGCGAAACAAATGCTTCATCCTGCCGACATAAACATCCTGCGAGAGCTGCAGATTAGCGGGCGCCTTTCGATGCAGGAACTGGCCGAGCGGACCGGTTTGTCAGCCTCGCAATGCTGGCGTCGTGTGCGCGATCTTGAAGCATCCGGGGTGGTCACAGGCTATCGCGCGCAAGTGCCCGCCAAGGCCGTAGGGCTAAACGCCATCGCCTATGTCCATGTGGCGCTCAAGGACCATCAGGAAAAAAGCATCTCGGATTTTCTGCGGCTGGTCGAAACCGAGCCGCAGATCGTCGAATGCGCATCGATCACCGGGGATCATGATTTTATCCTGAAAGTCTATGCCAAGACACCCGAAGATCTTGAGGTTTTCATCATGCAGCGCCTGTTGAAATCCGGCCTTGTCCGTGACACCCGCAGCAACTTTGTTCTTCGGCAAACCAAGACACGCGGGCCACTGCCTATTCTCTGAAGGCGGGTCGCCTTTTTGTCTGACGCGATCAAAACTTGAATACCGGGGACAAAAAAAGCCCGGCCACCTGATGAGGCGCCCGGGCGATCTAAACTTGGCTTGAAGGTTCGCGCTTAGAAGTGAGCCGACTTCGTGCCCGCCGGTTTTTCCATCGGAGGTGCAAACTTGGTCAGGTCGATGCCTTCAACGGCGGTTTTGTATTCCTCGATATTGGGTGTTCGACCCAAAATGGCCGACAAAACCACAACCGGGGTCGAGGCCAGCAGGCTTTCGCCCTTCTTGTCCGGCGCATCGGCCACAACGCGGCCCTGGAACAGGCGGGTTGAGGTTGCCAGAACCGTATCGCCTTTGGCGGCTTTCTCCTGGTTGCCCATGCAGAGGTTACAGCCCGGACGTTCGAGGTACAGGATGTTTTCGTACTCGGTGCGGGCTTTCTGCTTCGGGAACAGGTCGTCGAATTCGAAGCCCGAGTATTTCTCGAGCACTTCCCAGTCGCCCTCCTCTTTCAACTCATCGATGATGTTGTAAGTCGGGGCCGCGACCACCAGCGGAGCATTGAATTCGACCTTGCCGGTTTCCTTTTCGAGGTTTTTCAACATCTGGGCGACGATCTTGATGTCACCCTTGTGCACCATGCACGAGCCGACAAAGCCCAGATCCACATGCTTTTCGGCATTGTAGTACGAGATCGGGCGGATCGTATCGTGAGTGTAACGCTTGGAAACGTCAGCATTGTTGACATCCGGATCCGCGATCATCGGCTCATTTATCTGATCCAGATCGACGACGACCTCGGCAAAGTACTTCGCGTTGTCATCCGGCTGCAGAGCAGGTTTTTCACCAGACTTGATCTGAGCAATGCGTGCATCGGCGATGTTGATCAACTTCTGCAGCATGCCGTTTTCATGCTCCATACCCTTGTCGATCATGATCTGGATTCGCGATTTGGCCAGTTCCAGCGATCCGATCAGGGTCTCGTCATTAGAGATACAGACCGAAGCCTTGGCTTTCATCTCGGCAGTCCAGTCGGTGAAGGTGAAGGCCTGATCCGCCAACAGCGTACCGATATGCACTTCGATCACACGACCCTGGAACACGTTGTCTCCATGCTGTTCCAGCATCTGCGCCTGAGTGGCGTGAACCACGTCACGGAAATCCATGTGATCGGCCATTTTGCCCTTGAAGGTCACCTTGACCGATTCCGGGATCGGCATCGAAGCCTCACCCGTTGCCAGCGCCAGCGCCACCGTGCCCGAGTCGGCCCCGAAAGCCACGCCTTTGGACATACGGGTGTGGCTGTCACCGCCGATGATGACCGACCAGTCATCCACAGTGATGTCGTTGAGCACCTTGTGGATGACGTCGGTCATGGAATGATAGACGCCTTTCGGGTCACGGCCGGTGACAAGGCCGAAATCATTCATGAATTTCATCAGACGCGGCGTGTTGGCCTGCGCCTTGGCATCCCAGACCGATGCAGTGTGACAGCCCGACTGGTAAGCCCCATCAACACTGGGCGCCACAACCGTCGCGGCCATCGCCTCAAGCTCTTGCATGGTCATCAGGCCGGTGGTGTCCTGCGAACCCACGATGTTGACCTTCACACGCACATCTGAACCGGCGTGCAGCGTCTTGCCCGGCGTTGCGCCCAATGCGTTCTTGTTGAAAATCTTCTCGACCGCGGTCAGGCCCTGACCGTCGTGACTGATTTCCTTCGACGGGGCAAAAACCAAAGGTGCTTCGACACCCAGCGTCTCGGCTGCGATGGTTTGCAGTTTCTTCCCGAAGACAATGGCGTAAGAGCCACCGGCCTTCATGAACTCCACTTTTTGCGGAGTGAAGGACGAGGATACGTCGACCAGGTCGTCGCCATCTTCGCTTAGCAGTTTATGGTCTTTGGTGTTGATCTTCAGAACAGTGCCGGTTGCAACCGAATACTTCTCTTCCAGGATCGGGTTGCCGTCGTTGTTCAGGATCGCGTTGCCGTCATCGTCCACCTTCTTGACCCAGTTTTTCAGGTCCAAACCGATGCCACCGGTCACGCCAACGGTGGTCAGGAAGATCGGCGAGATGCCATTCGTGCCGGCGACGATTGGGGCGAAATTGACGAAGGGCACATAGGGGCTGGCTTGCTTACCGGTCCAAAGCGCCACGTTGTTCACGCCGGACATGCGTGACGAGCCCACGCCCATGGTTCCCTTTTCCGCGATCAACATCACGCGTTTACCGGGGTGCTGAAGTTTTAGTGCTTCGACTTCCTGCTGCGCCTTTTCCGAGATAAAACACTTGCCGTGCAATTCGCGGTCAGCACGCGAATGTGCCTGGTTGCCCGGCGAAAGCAGGTCGGTTGAGATATCACCTTCGGCTGCCACATAAGTCACAACTTCGATTTCTTCATCGATATCGGGCAGCTTGGTGAAAAACTCCGCTTTGGCGTAGCTTTCCAGAATATCTTTCGCGACTGCATTGCCAACCGCGAACGCCTCTTTCAGACGGTCGGTGTCTGCGTCATACAGGAAAACCTGCGATTTCAAAACGTCAGCAGCCTGCCCGGCAATCGCGGCATCATCACCCAACGCCAAGTCCAACAGCACCTCGACCGAGGGGCCGCCTTTCATGTGCGACAGCAGCTCGAATGCGAAAGGAACTGAAATTTCTTCGACCACGGCCTCGCCCAGAACGATCTCTTTCAGGAACTTGGCCTTTTCACCTGCGGCGCTGGTTGTGCCCGGCAGCGTGTTGTAGATGAAAAAGTTCAACGACTCATCGCGATGCTCGTTCCCGGCATCCTTGATCTGCGCAACGATCTCTTTCACAAGAGCGCCGTCATCGATGGGCTTGGGGTGCAGCCCTTGTTCTTTGCGGGTTTCGATCTCGGCAAGGTAGTCTGTGTAAAGGCTCATGGCTGTTCCGGCTATCTGCTTTTGGTGACGATTGACGCCGGGTTTACGGTTATCTGACCAGCCTCGGCATTCATTTGTATGCGGCGGTATACTAAAATGCACCGACATGCAAGACGCCTGCCTGCGACCCGGTGTCCTGATCCTGCGAGGAAACCCGCGGAAATTTACGGTGGTGCGCTGACTACACGGCTCGGGACCTTAATCTTCGAAAGCCGAAATAAGTTCTTTTGCCAACGGCAAAGAAGAGTAGCCCAACCGCGATGGCGTCAGACCCATGCGAACAACAACCATGTCATGCGAAGGGAATATCCCAATGAACTGGCCGTCATGCCCCTGCAACCAGACCGCGTCTTCAAACGGCGGCAAATCACCGGGTGCTTCCAGCCATAGATGGCCTTTGGCATAGCTCCCGTCCGAGGCATCGACCGGCTCAAACATCCATTCGACAAAGCCTTCAGGCAACACCTGCGTGTCGTTCCAGACCCCTTTTTGCAACAGGAACTGCCCATACCTGGCCCAGTCACGCGCCGTAGCATACATATAGCTGGACCCGATAAACGTATCGCTGACGTCGGTCTCAATGATGACCGAAGTCATGCCGAGCGGTGCGAAAAGAGCTTCTTGCGGATAGGTCAGCCCACCATCAGGCAGCTTGTCCTGCCAGACACGCGACAGAATGGTGGATGTACCTGAGGAATAGTTGAAATCGGTGCCGACGTCGAATTCGGGCGCGCGCCCAGCGGCAAAACCGGCCATGTCATCGCGCAAGTACAGCATCCGGGTTACATCAGACACGTCACCGTATTCTTCATTCCATTGCAGGCCGCTGGTCATGGCCAGCATGTCGGCAACGGTTATGTCCCGGCGTGAATCCTCGGCCCAGTCAGGAAAACTGTCAACCAGCGTGTCGGATCCGCTCATCCGGCCCGCTTCAATCAATGTCCCGATCAATCCGGCCGTGACCGTCTTTGTCATGGACCAGCCCAACAACGGCGTGTCCGCATCGAACCCATCGGCATAGCGTTCTGCAATGATGCGGCCGTTTCGAACCACGACAACGGCGCGATACCCCTCGCCCAGCAAACTCTCGTCCGACATAACACTCTGAACTTTGGGATCCTGAGACAGAGCGACGTCACTCCCCCTTGGCCAAAGACCCGCGGGCAATGGGTCAATTGCCTTAAGCTTCTGCGCACTAAGGGGGGCTTCATGAACATTTGTGCAGCCCAGACCCGGCCGAAACTGCGAAGTTGCGGGCGCAAAGAACCTAAATATCCGGGCCTGTACCGTTTGTGCATCCTGATTAACCGTGATCGAGATTTGCTTGAGCAGCGGATGCCCAGGCGCCTGCACATCTACAGCCAGAACCTCGTCAGGATCACGCCCAGCGATGAAGACGTTCGAACAGACGATCTTGGCAGAGTAGTTGGTTCCGACCTTCAACAGATCCGGAGGCGCAACCAGCAAATACCCAATCAAACCCGCTAAGCCCAGAACGGCGACACCTCCAACCGTTTTCAATACCTTCCTGAACATCTGTCTGACCTGCCCTGCTGCCTCGTGTAAGAAAAGGTTAGATGCAACGTGCTCGGGTTTACTACAACCCCATTGTAGGACGCCGCGAACACGTTCGCGCTGCCTTTCGGAAGCATTGAGAAACTTCGCTGGTTGCCGACCAAGAAAATTCGCGACGATTGCTCAAAACTATTCGCGATCTGTTTTCACTTGCGAACGCCCAAGAACGCAAACTGTTGGATCGGTTGAAGGAACGGGTGGCGGTTTACGATGACCGCCTGGCGTTTGTCGAACATGGTGTCTATCAGCCCCATTTCGAATTGGGAGACAGCGAGATCTACAAGCAGAAAATCAAGGAGATACGCGCCCGTCAAAAGGCGATCGTATCGGCCAAGGAAGCGACCATCTGCCCGACGGACTGGACTGTCGAAGACAGTCGGGCAAAGAGGCAAACCATGATCAATCGTCACGCAACCCCGGTTCCAAATTTCACCCTTATCCTCAGACCGCTCGCGCACCACCGCGCCAAGCAACAGTTTTTCAGTTTTCATCGGATTTTCCTGTCTGAGTTATCTCATCACGACAAAAGACGTACGGGGATAAGCGCAAAACCGATCAATCACGCCAATCGCATGTTGACACATCTGGGCCAGAACCGTCCAAATGCAGCGAAAATTCGGAAGCGCCGATCATGACGAAACAAAGCAAGACTCTTTCAAGGATCCTGCGTCACGAGCCTGAACTCGTCGGACTGACCCTTATGCCGGGCGGCTGGGCGCGTATTGACGATCTTTTGCGAGGGATGAAGCGGATCGGCCAGTCGCTGAGTGTCGCAGAGCTGCACAAAATCGTTGAAGACAACGATAAGAAAAGGTTCACGCTCTCGGAGGATGGGACACTGATACGAGCAGCGCAGGGGCACTCGGTCAATGTTGATTTGGGTCTTGAAGCCGTAGCGCCGCCGGAAATCCTGTATCACGGCACCGCCAAATCAAATCTCGACAGCATATTCAGCGAAGGTCTGAAACCCGGAAGACGGCAACAGGTCCACCTTTCTCCTGATCCTGAAACCGCTGAAAAGGTAGGGCAACGGCACGGGAAACCGACCGTCCTTCGAATAGAAACTGGCGGTATGCATCGGGACGGTTATGCGTTCTATCGGGCGGACAATGCGGTTTGGTTGACGGATTTCGTTCCAGCGCAATACCTGGGTTTCTAATCCGACCGCGTTACTTGCAAGGCGGACGGGCGCCTGAACGACCGTTCCGTGCAATGGTCGATTTTTCCACCCTCAAACGTTCTGACACCAAAAGTCCGTTGTTTCATGGATTTCCTGATCCAGCGCATTGGAGGCTGACAATCTGCAGCTCTGCAAAGTGACAAAGCGCTCAGCCGGGCAATTCCATTTGAGTGCGGGTCAAGCCGCCGGATTCTGATAGGCCGCAAGCAGGACCGCGATGATCTCCAGCTCGACGTGTCTGACGTCAGCCCCAATGGGACAGTTTAGGTCGATTTGATGGGAGAGGGTTTCTGGCTGATCGTAGCCGCCAAGGAGTTGAGATGAGAAAGAAACCCGGCACCAAGTCGAGCCATGGTGAGAAGGTCGTAAAGGACATCCGCCGCGCCACGCGCAAGCAATATTCCGCAGAAGAGAAGATCAGGATCGTGCTGGACGGCATGAAGGGCGAGGACAGCATTGCCGAGTTGTGCCGCCGTGAAGGCATCGCGCAGAGCCTGTATTACAGCTGGTCCAAGAAATTCCTGGAAGCCGGAAAGAAACACCTGACTGGCGACACGGCACGTGCTGCGACATCAACCGAGGTCAAGAATCTGCGCCGAGAGGCGCGATCTGAAGGAGGTTGTTGCTGAACAGGCCCTTGAGCTGCGGCTGCTCAAAAAAGCATGATTGCGGATGGGGGCGACGACGAATGAGATACCCCGCATCTGAGAAACTGGAGATCATCCGGCTGGTGGAGGGATCGCACCTTCCAACCAGACGCACGCTGGACAAACAGGGCAGCCCGAAGACAACCTTCTATCGCTGGTACGACCGAATCTCGTCGGTGGCCCCGAGGCGCTTGAAGATCGTAGACCCACTCCGTCACGGGTCTGGAACCGCATTCCCACGCCAGTGCGCGAGAAGATCAAGGATCTGACCCTGAAGGAAAGCGAGCTTTCCCCGCGTGAGTTGGCTGTTCGCTTCACCGACACAGAAAAGTACTTTGTGTCAGAGGGTAAGGAGGATCAGTGATCCGTCCAGTGGACGGATCGCCCGACGAACGCCTATCGCATCCTCAAGTCTTACGACCTGATCACCAGCCCGGCCTATGTGGTTTTATCGGCAGCCGACGAGTTCCACGACAAAACCACGCGGCCGAACCAACTCTGGCAGACCGACTTCACTTACCTGAAGGTCATCGGCTGGGGCTGGTTCTATCTGTCGACCATCCTCGATGACTACAAACCATCAGAAGTCTAAATTTTCCACGCTCAGCGCGTTTTGCTGAATGAACTCACGGCGGGGCTCGACCACATCACCCATCAACTTGGTGAACAGATCATCCGCTTCGACCATGTCGTCGACGCGTACCTGCAGAAGCGTGCGGGCATCCGGGTCCAGAGTGGTTTCCCACAGCTGATCGGGGTTCATTTCGCCCAGGCCTTTGTAGCGTTGCAACGACAGGCCCTTTTCGCCCTCTTCCAGAATCGCGCGCAGCAGGTCCAGCGGGCCGTGAATCACCTGTGACCGGTCACGGCGGATCAGCGTTGCCGGGCTGTTATAGACCTCTTGCAGGCTTTGCGTGAAGCTCCCGGTTTTACGCGCCTCGCCCGAGCGCAGCATCGGGCCGTCCAGCGTGCGCACCTCTTCGACGCCGCGCAGGATGCGGGCAAGTCGGATGCCGTGATCCTGCGTGATCCGGCCCTGCCAACCGCGTTCGTATTCCAGCGCAATCAGGTCCAGACGGGCGGCGACCTTGTCGGCTACGCCTTGCAGATCGGCATCCACCGCGCCCGGTACGAAGGCCCCGGCCACAGCGGCCTGTTCAAGAATGTGGCGCGGATAGTGCGTTGGGAAGGCATCCAGCACACGCTTCAACTGGCGCGCTTCGTCCACCACGCGGGTCAGGTCCTGTCCGATGATTTCCTCGCCCGAGCCGAGTTTCAGCACCGCACCTTCGACCCCCTGATTGATCAGATAGTCGTCCAGCGCTGCCTGATCCTTCAGGTAAACCTCTGATTTACCACGGGAAACCTTATAGAGCGGAGGTTGCGCGATATAGAGGTAGCCGCCCTCGATCAGCTCCGGCATCTGCCGGTAGAAGAAGGTTAGCAGCAGCGTCCGGATATGCGCGCCGTCCACATCCGCGTCGGTCATGATGACGATCTTGTGGTAGCGCAGCTTTTCAATATTGAACTCATCACGGCCGATGCCAGTGCCCAGCGCCATAACCAGATTGCCGATTTCCTGCGAGGACAGCATCCGATCAAACCGCGCCCGTTCCACGTTCAGGATCTTACCGCGCAGTGGCAGAACGGCCTGCGTCAGGCGGTCCCGACCGGTTTGCGCCGAACCACCAGCCGAATCCCCCTCGACGAGGAAAACCTCGGTTTTAGACGGATCTTTCTCAGAGCAATCTTTCAGCTTGCCCGCCAGATAGTTCACATCCATCGCCGTCTTGCGACGGGTCAGTTCGCGGGCCTTGCGGGCAGCTTCACGGGCCAAAGCAGCCTCGATGATCTTGCCAACAATGGTTTTGGCCTCATTAGGGTTCTCTTCGAACCATTCGGCCAGCTTTTCGTTCATCAAGCCCTCAACAGCCGGGCGCACCTCGGACGACACCAGCTTGTCTTTGGTCTGGGACGAGAATTTCGGATCCGGCACCTTGACGGACAACACACAGGTCAGGCCCTCACGCGCATCGTCGCCCGTGAAACTGACCTTTTCCTTTTTCGCGATGCCGCTGGACTGGGCGTAGTTGTTGATCGTCCGGGTCAATGCACCGCGAAAACCAGCCACGTGCGTACCGCCATCCCGCTGCGGGATGTTGTTGGTGAAAGGCAGCACCGTCTCATGATAGCTATCATTCCACCACATGGCGATCTCGACACCGATATCGTCGCGCTCGCCCTTGATGTAAATCGGCTCGGGCATCGCGGCGGTTTTCGATCGGTCGAGATATTTGACGAACTCTTTGACACCACCCTCATAAAACAGCTCAGTCTCCAGCCGTTCCGCCGGTCGTTCGTCGATCAGGATGATACGGACACCAGAATTCAGAAAGGCCAGTTCGCGCAGCCGCTTTTCCAGCGTATCGAAAGAATATTCCAGGTTCGAAAACGTGTCGGTCGACGCCAGAAAGCGCACCTCGGTCCCCGTCCGGTCACCGCAGTCGCTAACGACTTTCAGGTGCTCTGTCGTCTCGCCACCTTCAAACCGGGCCACGTGCTCTTTCCCGTTTCGCCAGACGCGCAGTTCCAGCCAGTTTGACAAAGCGTTTACAACGGACACACCCACGCCGTGCAGACCGCCCGAGACCTTGTACGAGTTGCTGTCAAACTTACCGCCCGCGTGCAGCTGGGTCATGATGACCTCGGCTGCGGACACACCTTCTTCGGGGTGGATATCCACTGGAATCCCGCGCCCGTTGTCGCTGACCGAAACACTGGAATCCGCGTGAATTTTAACCGTCACATGGTCGGCATGACCGGCCAGCGCCTCATCGATCCCGTTGTCGACGACCTCATACACCATATGGTGCAGGCCCGAGCCATCGTCCGTATCCCCGATATACATTCCGGGGCGTTTGCGGACCGCCTCTAACCCTTTGAGAACTTTAATGGAATCAGCGCCGTATTCCTGAGGAGCCTGTGCGTCTTCGGACATGCCGTTAGTACCTATATTATTTTGGTAACTTATACGTTTTCTGGTGGGGATTGTCACGCGATCCCCCAACATTTTGTGGCACCGCCGGGTATTTCCTGCTGATCAAAGCCGATCAAGATCAGCCGCGATATCCGCGGCAATTCCCATGGCATCCACATCGCTGCGTTCCGCCGACAAACGCAGCCCCAAAAGGTCGGACTGATAGCGCATCGCCAGCCGCTCCGGTTCGTGGTCCGGGCTTATGTCACCCGCCGCCTGAGCGCGGCGAAACAGATCGGCAAAGCACGCCCTCATTTCCGCCATATGAGTTCCCGCCTGTTCGGCCAGCGCGTGATCCTTGGCCTGCAATTCGGCAAAAGTCTTGGCCAGCATACAGGCCTTTGCAGGTGCGCCGCTGGCCTCGACAACCAGACCCGGCTGCGCCTTCAACGCACCAAGTGGACCCAGCCGGTCGGCAAGCGCCTTCATATGCGCAACACCCTCCTGCGCGTATCGCTCCAAGGCCAACGCATAGAGCGCATCTTTCGAACCAAATGCCGCATAGAAGCTGCCTGGCTTCAGTTTCAGCTCCCGCTCCAGATCCTTCAACGACGTCCCGGCCCAACCCTGACGCCAGAAGATATCCCTGGCCTGATCGATCAGAGCGTCTCGGTCGAATGAGGGTTTGCGCGGCATGTACGTCACCAATTCTTGAACATTCACTCAAATATATACTTGAGTGATCACTCAAGAAAGACTATTTCCGATGCACACCGCCAGAAACAGGAGTTTTCTCATGGCCGACTTCCCGTCCCACGACCTCGAATCTGCCCCCGAAGGGTCCAAACCGCTGCTGGAAAAATCACAGGCCGCATTTGGCCGTCTGCCCGGCCTGCACAAGGTAATGGCCGAAAGCCCCCAGCATCTTGAGGGCTATCAGGTCCTGCACCATCTGTTCCTGCAAACCGATTTCGACAATGATGAAAAAACCGTCGTATGGCAGACCATCAACGTAGAGAACGAGTGCCACTATTGTGTGCCCGCACACACCGGCATCGCCAAGATGATGAAAGTCTCTGACGACATCACCGAAGCACTGCGCAACGAAACCCCGCTTCCGTCGGCCAAGCTTGAGGCGCTGCGTACCTTCACCCTGCAGCTGATGAACCAACGCGGCAACGTCACGGACGCACAGATGCAAGCCTTCTTTGATGCTGGTTATTCGCATCGCGCGGTTCTGGATGTGGTTTTGGGGCTGGCGCAGAAAACCATGTCGAACTACGTCAATCACATGGCCAGAACTCCGGTCGACGAAGTCATGCGCGGCTTCCTGTGGGAACGCAAAGTCAGCGAACCCGCCTAAGCGGTCACGACCGAGCCCTCATCGCTGTCGGTCACAGTCAGCGTCTGGGCCCGGTCCCCCAGTTCCGCAAACAGCTCAGGCCCGGTGCCTGTCATCCAGGCCTGCGCGCCCAGCGCACAAATCTCGTCATACAGCGCCGCCCGCCGCCCCGCATCCAGATGCGCGGCCACCTCGTCCAGCAGCACGATCGGCGGTGCCCCCACCATCCGGGCCAGCGCCCGCGCGTTGGACAGGATCAGCGACACCAACAGCGCTTTCTGCTCCCCAGTCGAACAGTCTTTGGCAGGCACACCCTTGGCTGCAAACACCCCATACAGATCGGATCGATGCGGCCCAACTAAAGTCCGGCCCGCTGCCAGATCGCGAAAGCGGCTTTCATTCAATGCCTCGCGCAGATCCTCCGCCGTTTCAGGCATCGCCCCTTCGGACTGCACCAGTTCCAGATCAGCTGAAGGAAACGCAGTTTCCGCCCGATCCTGCGCCGCGCGCAAGTGGCCCAAAGCCGCCAGCCGCGCGGCGTGGATGCGATGACCCGTCTCGGCCATCTGCCCCTCCAGCGCGGCATACCAATGGGCATCCCGCACTTGCTCTTTCAACAGACGGTTGCGCTCTCGCATGGCCTTTTCGTAGGTCAGCGAAGCTTCGGCATGGGTGGGATCAAAACTCAGCGCGATCCGGTCCAGAAAACGCCGCCGCCCATCTGCCCCCTCGATCCAAAGCCGGTCCATCGACGGCATCAGCCAGACCACCCGCGCCAGCTTACCCAGATCAATCTGGCTCGAGGCCTTTTCGTCAATCCGAACCTGCCGCGCCGAACCGCCTTCGGACCAAGTCTCGATTTCATATCGCTGGCCCTGCGTTTCCAACAGCCCGGACAGCTTCCACCCCAACGCCTCGGGTCGGCGCGTCATCTCTGCGGCACTCGCACGCCGCATCCCGCGCCCGGGCGAGAACAGTGACACCGCTTCAAGGATGTTGGTCTTACCCGCCCCGTTCGGCCCGTGAATCGCCACAGGCCGCCCGTCCAAAGACAACCGCGCCAGCTTGTGGGACCGAAAATGCGAGACCGTAAGCTCGGTCAGGGCCAAACCCATGACCCCTCCCTTCTTCTGTTCAAAAATACCTCCGCCGGAGGCATCGCGCGCAAGCGCGATCAGACGCGCATCGGCATGACAACATAAACTGCGCTCTGGTCATTGCCCTCGCGCATCAGGGTCGGATCGCCGGCAGAATTGAACATGAACACAGCGTTTTCGCGATCCACCTGCGAGGCGATCTCAAGCAGGTACTTGGCGTTGAACCCGATCTCCAGCCGTTCGTCCCCATAGGCCACGGCCAGTTCCTCTTCGGCGGCACCACTGTCGGGGGCGTTTACGGACAGTACCAGCTTGTCCCCCTCCAGTTGCAGCTTCACAGCACGCGAACGCTCGGACGATACCGTCGCAACCCGATCCACGGCCTGCGCGAACTCGGCGGCGTCAACCTCCAGCTTGCGGGTGTTGCCCTGTGGAATTACGCGGGTGTAGTCGGGGAATGTACCGTCGATCACTTTGGACGTCAGGGTAATATCCGGGGTCGCAAACCGAACCTTGGTTTCGCTGACCGAAACCGCGATATCCATCTCGTCATCGTCCAGCAGCTTGCGCAGCTCGCCCACCGTCTTGCGCGGAACGATCACACCCGGCATGTCCGCGGCACCTTCCGGCAAATCCGCGTCGATGCGCGCCAGACGATGGCCATCGGTTGCCACGCAGCGCAGAACTTTGCCGCCCTCGGACCCGTCGGCCACATGCATGTAAACACCGTTCAGGTAATACCGCGTCTCTTCCGTCGAAATCGCAAACTTCGATTTGTCGAACAGCCGGCGCAGCAGTGCCGCCGAGGCGGTAAAGTTCGACTGATACTCCGAGGATGCCATTACTGGAAAATCCTCTTTCGGCAGGGTCGCGAGCGAAAAGTTCGACCGCCCGGCCTCAACCGTCAGACGGCCAGCAGCACTATCCGCGGTCAGTGTCACCAGCGCCCCGTCCGGCAGTTTACGAACAATCTCATGCAAGGTTGTCGCCGCCACCGTTGTCGCACCGGCCTTCTCGACCTGCGCCGGGGCCTTGTCGACCACTTCGATATCCAGATCGGTGGCCCGGAACAGCGCCTGATCGCCTTCGGCCTCGATCAGTACATTGGCGAGGATCGGTATTGTGTTGCGACGTTCAACAACGGATTGGGCCTGCGAAACGGCCTTGAGAAGGGTGCCGCGTTCGATGCTGATCTTCATACCCTCAATTCCTCTGACTTGCGTACCGACATGGGCGGGACTGGCACGTTAGCGGTTCCACCCTGAGGCACAAGGATTTTTTACGGTTTTCTGGGGCGGAACACCCAATGCGTCAAGGGGCGCGTGCCCAAGCGGGCACAGTTCATTGGCAACCGTGCGGTAAAGCGCACAAAAAACGCCCCGGTCACGACGGACCGGGGCGTTTTCTTAGAAAGCAAATCAGGCTTCGAGCGACCGGCGCAGCATTTCCACGTCTTCGGCAATTTGCCCGTCCGTGCTTTTCAGCTCTTCGATGCGCTTGACGCCATGCATGACCGTGGTGTGATCCCGCCCGCCAAAGCGACGGCCAATCTCGGGCAGCGAGCGGCTGGTCAGCTGCTTGCACAGATACATCGCCACCTGACGCGGGCGGGCATAGGACCGCAGGCGTTTGGGGCCGATGATGTCGGACAGGCGAATGTTGTAATACTCGGACACTTTGCGCTGAATTTCTTCAACGGTGATCTTGCGCTCGGATGCGCGCAGCACGTCCGCCAAACAATCCTGCGTCAGTTCCATGTCGATCTCGCGACCCACCAGCGAAGCAAACGCGAACAGACGGGTCAGAGCGCCTTCAAGTACACGCACGTTGGTCGAGATGCGATGGGCCAGAAACTCCAGCACACCATCTGCAATCGCCAGATCGGGATAGGTGCTGCTGTATTGCTGCACCTTGTTTTGCAGGATGCCCAGACGCAATTCGTAATCGGTGGGATGCAGGTCAACGACCAGACCGCATTGCAGGCGCGATTTCACCCGATCTTCCAAGTCCTTGATCTCACCCGGCGCGCGGTCGGCCGAAATGATGATCTGTTTGTTCTGATCCACCAGCGCGTTGAAAGTGTGAAAGAATTCTTCCTGTGTCGAATCCTTGCCCGCGATGAACTGCACGTCATCCACCATCAGCACATCGACCGAACGGAACAGGTGTTTGAAATCCATCATCCGACGCTCGCGCAGGGCCTGCACAAAGCGATACATGAATTGTTCCGCAGACAGGTACAGCACGTTCAGTTCGGGGCGCTTGGTTTTCAGCTCCCACGCAATGGCGTGCATCAGGTGGGTTTTACCCAGACCAACGCCCCCATACAGAACCAGTGGATTGAAGGTGACCGGCCCGCCTTCGGACACCCGGCGCGCGGCAGCGTGAGCCAATTCATTGGGTTTGCCGACGACAAAGCTGTCAAAGGTAAAACGAGAATCCAGCGGTGCGGCTTGTAAGGACTCCAACGTATCCTGCGCTGTGTCCACCACCGGCACAGCAACAGGTTCAGGCTGCACCTCAGTCACCGCTTTAGCCGAAGGTTTAGGGCGCACAGGAGAGTTTGCGGCAACGCGAAAATCCAGACGCTGCACGGTTTCACCCGCGGTATTCAGTTCATACAATATGAGATCTGCAAAATTTTGACTGACGTAATTGCCCATAAAATTGGTCGGCACGGAGAAAACCGCCACGCCATCCTGCAGCTCTTGAAATTCCAAAGGCTCAATCCAGGTCGTGTAATTGTTCCGACCGATGGCCTTCAGCAATTTGTTACGCAGTAGTCCCCATTTCTCTTGTGTCATTCAGCGCCTCACGCATCCCATTCTTATTGGCCTGTCGGCCTTATTCATACGAAGCCGGTTACCCGGTCTTGGATTCACGCGCTCAAAGGTATCCCTGCGCCAAACCGGAAGGTCTGGCGGGGCTGTCCCGGAAAGCTTATACAACCTCTGGATCGACGCTCAGCAATATCTGAGCGCCCCGAAAACCGGGTTGCACGTCGCAATCTCAATTTTTAGACAGGGCCGGGATCACCGGGTAAAACCCGGACATCTCGGCAAATCGGCAGCCTGGCACATGCCAGTCGTCGACAATTGTCCCCAGATCGTTCTGATGCCCGTCAGTTCGACCGAGTAAACAGCCTGTCCCCCCAAGCGAGTGAATCGCTGACATCAGTGGTAGCAAGTCGAAGCGGTGCGCGGCAACGAAACTCTGATATTGACTCGGTTCTTTGGCCGAAAGAATCTCTCGGTTTCGTGTAGGCGCGGTATTCTGGCAACACGAAAAAAGGCGCCGCATTGCGCGACGCCTTTTGGAATAGTTCAGCTTTGCTGACGTGACTCAGGTCACCCAGAAGCTTTAGCCCAGCGCTTTGACGCGCGCGGACAGGCGCGACATCTTGCGGGCAGCGGTGTTCTTGTGGAAGACACCCTTGGTCACACCGCGCATCAGCTCGGGCTGAGCGGCACGCAGGGCTGCGGTTGCTGCGTCCTTGTCACCGGATGCGATCGCTTCTTCGACTTTACGCAGATAGGTGCGGATGCGCGAACGGCGTGCTTTGTTTACTGCGAAACGCTTTTCGTTCTGACGAGCGCGCTTCTTTGCCTGGGGCGAATTTGCCATGTGTCTCTGACCTTCGTTCGGTACGGTTATCTAGGGTTGCGCGCCACGGACATATCCGCACCGGATCAGAAATCACGAGTGTGAGTCGGGCCAAGCGGGCCGCACGCGCATGTATGACGGCGGTCTTTAGCCAAGTTTGCAGGCTTTGCCAAGTCGATTCGTTGAGCCGGGGTCCGGAACAAAAAAGGCGGGCTAAGGCCCGCCCAGCTTTGATAACGTGCCGCGCGTTATTTGTCGCGGAATTGCGCCGCGCGTTTTTCCAGAAATGCCGCCATGCCCTCTTTCTGATCTTCGGTCGCAAACATCGAATGAAAGACACGACGCTCGAACAGCATTCCCTCGCTGAGCGGCAGTTCATAGCTGCGATTCACCGCTTCTTTCGCGGCCATCGCCGTCAGCTGCGATTTCTCAGCAATTTTCTGTGCGGCGCCCACCGCTTCTTCAATCAGCTTCTTGGCCGGTACAACCCGGCTGACCAAACCGGCACGTTCAGCTTCCTCAGCATCCATGAATCGCCCGGTCAGGTTCATGTCCATCGATTTGGACTTGCCTACAAACCGCGTCAGACGCTGACTGCCGCCGAGACCGGCGATAACACCCAGATTGATCTCGGGCTGGCCAAACTTGGCGGTGTCCGCGGCGATGATGAAGTCGCACAACATGGCAAGTTCGCATCCACCGCCCAGCGCATAACCCGCAACAGCCGCAATGATCGGCTTGCGGATTGCCGTGACGCGATCATTCGCATCGGCAAACAGATTGACGTTATAGACATCGACAAAACTCATCTCGGACATCTCCTTGATGTCCGCGCCGGCGGCAAAGGCCTTGTCCGATCCGGTGATAACGATGCATCGCACCTTGTCATTGCTGTCCGCATCTTCCAACGCGGTACACAGCTCACCCAGCAACTGGGTGTTCAGCGCGTTCAAAGCGTCCGGTCGGTCGAGTTTGATAAGGGCGACGTGGTCTTCGATTTCGACGATGATCGTCTCAAAAGCCATGAGGTATAAGCTTCCGGTTGTTCCGTTCAGGTACGATTCCTTACCACGCGAAAAACTTGGATCAAGCTATCTTTGGCATTGCGCACAATAGAATGATGAGCGACCGGACTGGGTGATTCTCCTGATCGGCGCGCCGCACCCTTCGGTTCGGCAGGCCTCGCCCTCGCGGCCATAAACATCAAAGCTGTGTTGAAAATATCCAAGTTCTCCATCAGCTTGGCGGAAATCCCGCAGAGAGGATCCTCCGGCTTCGATAGCGTCCTGCAATACCTGCCGGATGATGGGAACAAGCGCCGCTACGCGGGGCGCAGAAATCTGACCGGCTTTGCGACGTGGCGACACTCGGCCGCGATAAAGCGCTTCACAGACATAGATATTGCCCAATCCGGCAACGATTCCCTGATCCAGAAGCGCGGATTTGACAGGAGTGTTCTTACCTTTGAACGCATCGATCAGATGCTGCTCGTGAAAATCGTTGCCCAATGGTTCCGGTCCCAGGCCCGAAAGCAGCTTGTGATCTTCTGCCGTGGCCGTCGGCAACAGATCCATCGCGCCAAACCGGCGCGGATCATTGAAGGTGATCCGCGCGCCGTTGGCCATGTGAAACACCACATGGTCGTGTTTTTCGGGCGTCGGGTGCTCATGCACGAACTGGCCAAGAGGGTCGCCCGACACAGTCATTCGCCCCGACATACCCAAATGGATCAACAATGTCTCACCACTGTTGAGATCGGCCAGAATATATTTTGATCGCCGCCGCAACCGATCCACCCGCTGTCCGGTCAACCGCTCGGCCATCCGGTCTGGAAAAGGCCAACGCAAGTCGGGGCGGTTCACATCCGCCGTTTCGATCACGACGCCCTCCATGGCCGGGCTCAGGCCGCGTCTTACTGTCTCGACCTCAGGCAATTCCGGCATTACATGGCTCCTATTCCAAAGGGCCGCATTGTGCCCGCCTCTCATGGCCCTATAACAGAGGCGAAATTCGACAAACGGCAAGGCAAATGTCCGACAACAGCGACAAGACCACTCATTTCGGGTTTGAAACCGTGCGCGAGGCTGAAAAGGCCGGGCGTGTTCAGGGCGTGTTCAACTCGGTCGCCTCGAAATATGACGTGATGAACGATGTCATGTCGATGGGCATTCACCGGGTGTGGAAAGACGCGATGATGGATTGGCTGGCACCACGCCCCGGTCAGCGGCTGCTGGACGTGGCGGGTGGTACCGGAGACATTTCGTTCCGATTCCTCAAACGTGCAGGCCATGGTCACGCCACCGTATTGGACCTGACCGAGCCAATGCTGATCGAAGGCCGCCAGCGCGCCGAGGCCGACCAAATGGCCGACAGCCTGAACTGGGTGGTGGGCGATGCGATGGCCCTGCCGTTCGAAGATAACACCTTCGACGTCTACACCATCTCTTTCGGCATCCGGAACGTGACCCGCCCAAAGGAAGCCCTGAACGAGGCGTTCCGCGTCCTCAAACCCGGCGGTCGGCTCATGGTGCTGGAGTTCAGCCAGCTTCCGAATGATGGGCTTCAGAAACTCTATGACCTCTATAGTTTCAATGTCATCCCGCGCATGGGCAAGCTGATCGCGAATGACTACGACAGCTATCAGTATCTGGTGGAATCGATCCGCAAATTCCCCGATCAGGACACATTCCTGAACATGGTCCGCGCCGCCGGATTCGAAAACGCCAAATACCGCAACCTGAGCATGGGCATCGCCGCGCTGCACTCCGGCTGGAAAATCTAGATGCGCGGCCCTCACAACATCATTCGCCTGATCCGCACAGGCGCCACGCTCGAGCGCACAGGCGCCATGAACGTGGTGCTGGACGCGTTCGAGGCCCCGCGTGCGATACGTATTCTGGCGCATACGCTGGGCAAACCCTTTCAGTGGCTGGGCTATAAGGGCGATCCCGACATGCCGCCCGCCACCCGCGCGCTCACGGCCCTTGGCCCCGCCTATATCAAATTCGGTCAGGTCCTCTCTACGCGCCCCGATGTCGTGGGTGATGAACTGGCCGTACAACTGCGCGTGCTGCAAGACAAGCTGCCACCCTTTTCCAGGGCCGAAGCGATGGCCGAGGTCGAAAAGGAGCTCGGCCAGCCGGTCGCCGAGATTTTCAGCGACTTCAGCGAACCCATCGCCGCCGCCTCGATCGCGCAGGTCCACAAGGCCAAGCTGACCAGCACGGGCGAGGACGTCGCGGTCAAAGTGCTGCGCCCGGGCATCGAACGCGCCTTCCACAAGGATGTCGACGCTTTCTATTTCGCCGCCCGCATCGTGCAGCTTTTCGCCCCCGGTGCCCGTCGCCTGCGCCCGATGGAGGTGATCGAACATTTCGACGGCGTCGTGCGCGGTGAACTTGACCTGCGGCTGGAAAGCGCCGCTGCCTCGGAATACGCCGCCAACACCAAGGACGACGCCGGATTCTGGCTGCCGCCTGTTGTGTGGTCACTGTCCGCGCGCCGTGTCATGACGCTCAGCTGGGCGGATGGCATCCCGCTGGGCGAAAACCAAGCGCTCGATGCCGCCGGTCATAATCGCCCCGATCTGGCTGAACGGGTGCTGCGCCTGTTCCTGCTCCACGCCTTGCGCGACGGTTACTTCCACGCCGACATGCACCAGGGTAACCTCAAGGTCGCCGCGAACGGAGATATCATCGCCTATGATTACGGCATCATGGGGCATATCGACGAATACACCCGCCGGGTCTATGCCGAGATCCTGTTCGGCTTCATCCGCCGCGACTACAAACGCGTGGCCGAGGTGCATTTCGAGGCCGGTTATGTCCCCGCCGACAGGGACGTTGACGAATTCGCCCGCGCCCTGCGCGCCGTGGGTGAACCGATCTTCGGCATGGACGCCTCACATATCTCCATGGGCCGTCTGCTGAACTACCTGTTCGAAGTGACCGAACGGTTCGGCATGGAAACCCGAACCGAGCTGATCCTGCTGCAACGCACCATGGTGGTGGTCGAAGGCGTCGCAAGGTCACTGGACCCTCATATCAACATCTGGGAGGTCGCCCGCCCCGTGGTCGAAGATTACATCAAGCAATCCATCGGTCCACGTGCAGCACTCAGGGATTTCGGCAAAACCGCAATGGTCCTCGCCCGCTTCGGCCCGCGCCTGCCCGCGCTGGTGGAAAACGCGCTGATTGCGCAGACGCAAAAGGAAGCGCCGCAAAACAATGGCTTCTTGCCAGCGATCCTCTTTACCACAATCGGAATCGCCGCTGGAGCAGCCGTCACGCTTCTGATCACGACATTCAGCTAGCACCGACCCGCCTGCTTCATCTGGCCAAAAATATCCTCGGGGGGAATCGCGCCCAAGCGCGATGGGGGGCAGACAGCCCCCCGCCCGGTTACCTGATCAGAGCCGCTCGATAGCAAGGGCAATCCCCTGCCCACCCCCGATGCACATCGTCACCAGACCCTTGGACCCGCCAGTGCGTTCCAACTCGTACAAAGCCTTCAGTGTGATGATCGCCCCCGTCGCGCCAACCGGGTGACCCAGTGCAATCGCGCCGCCGTTCGGGTTCACCTTGCCCGCATCCAGACCCAGTTCCTGGTTGACGGCCAGAGCCTGCGCCGCAAACGCCTCATTGCTTTCGACGACATCAAAATCGCCGACGGACAGCCCGGTTCGATCCATCAGGTTTCGGACAGCAGGAACCGGCCCGATCCCCATCACTTCAGGGCGAACACCCGCATGAGCGTATCCCAGAATGCGCGCCTTGGGTTTCAAACCGGCTTTTTCAGCCGCATCCGCCGTGGCCAGAACCATCGCTGCAGCCCCATCGTTGATGCCCGAGGCATTGCCCGCCGTCACCCGCCCATCTTTCTTGAACACAGGCCGCAACCCGCCCAGAACCTCGGCAGTGGTCGATTTCGGATGCTCATCCACCTTGAAATCGACCATGTCCCGCTTGACCTTGACCTGAACCGGCGCGATCTGGCTTTCGAAATAGCCGGCCTCAATCGCCGCCGCCGCGCGGGTCTGGCTGGCCAGAGCGAAATCGTCCATCTGCTCGCGGCTGATCTGATGCTCATCGGCCACGTTCTCTGCGGTCACGCCCATATGACCGCTGCCAAACGGGCAGTTCAAAGCCCCCAGCATCATATCCAGCGAGGTCACATCCCCCATCTTCGCCCCCCAACGCGCCTGCGGCACGATATAGGGGCTGCGCGACATGCTCTCTGCCCCACCGGCAACGGCAAATTCCGCATCGCCTAGCATCAGGGCCTGCGCGGCGGACACAATTGCCTGCGCCCCAGACCCGCAAAGACGGTTTACGTTCATCGCGGGTGTTCCATCCGGAATGCCAGCCTGCATTGCAGCAACACGGGACAAATACATATCGCGCGGCTCGGTATTGATGACATGACCGAAAAACACGCTGCCAATCTGGGTCGGTTCAACGCCCGACTTCTCCATCGCCGCTTCGGTCGCAACAGTGGCAAGATCAATCGGCGCGGTTGAGGCGAGCGCCCCGCCAAAGGTGCCGATTGCGGTGCGGGCACCATCAAGAATCACGATATCCTTCATGTCTCTCCTCCTCTGGGATTTGGCGGAACTATGCATCTGCAGCGTCAGGCTGTCCCATGGAACGTACCGTCACAAGTTGAATTGACATATGGCAGTCAATAACGCATGAAATTCCGTCATGACGGAAAATACAGACGATATCCTGACACGCCTGCCCTCCCGCCTGAAAGAGGCGCGCCGGGCCAAGGGCCTGTCCCTCGAAGCCGTGGCAAACCTCAGTGGCGTTTCAAGATCGATGGTCAGCCAGATCGAGCGCGGCGAAAGCAGCCCTACGATCTCGACCCTTTGGAACCTGACACGGGCTTTGCAGGTCGATTTCGCCGGGTTGCTGGACGATACCAACAGCGCGGACCGGATCGAGGTTCTGAGGAACTCCGAGGTGCCCAGTATCGACAACATGGGGCAGAACTGCCGCATTCGCATCCTGTCCCCGCCGGAAGAAGCTGGTGGGCATGAGGTCTACGATATCCAGTTTGACAAAGACGGTGCCCTGAACAGCCAACCCCACACGCGCGGCGCACAGGAACAATTGACCGTTTTGGAAGGCGCGGTGCGCGTAACGTCGGGCTCTGCTGTCCGTGAGCTGAAACAAGGGGACACGGCCCGTTATTCGGCCGATGTGAATCACTCAATCGTCGCCGAAGAGCCTGCACGTGTTTTTCTGATCGTCAAAAACGCCTGAGAACGGCAATTTTCCGCCTTCACGGAAAATTTTCCGTAATTTTGGTAATCCCCTATTTGGGAATTTCATCCGTTATGTTAGATACGCGACTCAGAGCAAGGAGATCGCCATGGCAGATGCATTCCTGTCCCATATCACGGACACCCTCGCGCAGATCGAAGCAGAAGGTCTTTACAAGCGCGAACGAATGATCACCTCGCCGCAGGGCGGTGAGATTACGGTGGGCGGCAAACAAGTTATCAACCTGTGCGCCAACAACTATCTGGGTCTGGCCGATCACCCCGCACTGATCGACGCCGCCAAGGGCGCGATGGAGCCCAAGGGCTTCGGCATGGCCTCGGTCCGGTTCATCTGCGGCACTCAGGACATACACCGCGAGCTTGAGCAACGATTGGCAAAGTTTCTGAACAAGGATGATTCGATCCTGTTCGCCGCCTGTTTCGATGCAAACGGAGGGCTGTTTGAGCCTTTGTTAGGGCCTGAAGACGCGATTATCTCGGACAGTCTGAACCACGCCTCGATCATCGACGGCGTACGGCTGTGCAAGGCCAAGCGCTACCGGTACTTGAACAACGACATGAACGACCTCGAAGCTTGGCTGAAACAGGCGCGAGAGGACGGGGCGCGCCATATCATGATCGCCACCGATGGCGTGTTTTCGATGGATGGGTATTTGGCCAACCTGCCGAAAATCCGGGAACTGGCGGACAAGTACGATGCCATCGTCATGGTCGATGACTGTCATGCGACCGGCTTCATGGGGCCGAACGGCGCGGGTACACCGGATCATTTCGGCGTCGATGTGGATATTCTGACGGGAACCTTGGGCAAGGCACTTGGGGGGGCAATCGGCGGTTATATCGCCGGGCCGCAGCCAGTGATCGATCTGCTGCGGCAGCGGGCGCGGCCCTATCTGTTCTCGAACTCGCTGCCGCCCTCCATCGTCGCTGCCGGCCTTGAGGCCATCCGTCTGGTTGAAGAGGGCGACATGCTGCGCGCCCAGTTGTTCGGCAACGCCAAATACTGGCGCGCAGGGCTGGAAAAGCTGGGCTTCGACTTGCTGCCCGGCGAACATCCGATCATCCCGGTGATGCTGGGCGAGGCGACCCTGGCGCAGGAGATTGCATCGCGCCTGTTTGATGAAGGGGTCTATGTTTCCGGCTTCTTCTTTCCCGTTGTCCCACGCGGACAAGCGCGGATCAGAACGCAGATGAATGCGGCTCTAACAAAGGACGAATTGGACCGCGCTCTGGCAGCCTTTGGCAAGGTCGGCAAGAAGCTGGGAGTGATTTCGTGATTCTGCCCTCAATCATCGATGCCATCGGCGATACGCCTCTCGTCGAGCTGTCGCGCATTCGCCAGCACCTCGACTTGGACGGGCGCATTCTGGCCAAGCTGGACTATCTGCTGCCCGGTTTTTCCAAGAAAGACCGCGCCGCCAGATCCATCATCGAAATGGCCCGCGCGGATGGCACCCTTGCGCCGGGGCAGACGGTGGTCGAGTTGACCTCGGGCAATATGGGCACCGGTCTGGCGATTGTCTGCGGCATCCTCGGCCATCCATTCGTGGCGGTCATGAGCGCGGGAAACTCGGTCGAACGGGCGCGAATGATGCGCGCCTTGGGGGCCGAGGTGATCATCGTGCCGCAAGCGCCCGACAGCAAACCCGGCGAAGTGTCGGGGATCGATCTGGCGCTGGTGGATGAGGCCGCCCGGCACGTCACCGCCGAACGCAACGCGTTTCGTGCCGATCAATTCGGTCATTCCGGCAACCCAAAGGCGCATGAAACCGGCACTGGCCCCGAGATTTGGGAGCAATCCGGCGGCGCGGTGACGGTGTTCTGCGACTTCGCCGGGTCCGGGGGCACTCTGGCCGGGACGGCAAGTTTTCTGAACGCGCAAGGCGTGCGGTGCTATGCGGTCGAACCCGACGGGGCGCGGGCGCTGGCCGGGGAAACGGTCACCCACCCGGATCACCCGATTCAGGGCGGCGGCTATGCCATGGGCGATCTGGTTCACCTGAACGGTACCCCGCTGGCCGGGCATCTGTCGGTTTCCGGCGATACGGCGCGGGACTGCACCCGGTTGCTGGCCCGGGCCGAAGGCATTTTCGCGGGTTACTCCGCAGGGGCCAACCTGGCCGCCGCAATCGACCTGCTGCGCGGGCCGGAAAAGGGTGGCTGCATCGCCATCGTCATGTGTGACAGCGGCCTGAAATACCTGTCCACCGACTTATGGGAGTAAGGACATGCGACCGAACACCATGAAAGCGCTGGAAAAATCCCGACCCGAAGAAGGGCTGTGGATGGTGCGGGCCCCTGTCCCCGAAATCGGTCCGGACGAGGTGCTGATCCGCATCAACAAGACCGGCATCTGCGGCACCGATATCCACATCTGGAACTGGGACGACTGGGCGTCGCACACGGTGCCGGTGCCGATGATCACCGGCCACGAATTCGCCGGTGAGATCGTCGAGATCGGGCGCAACGTGACCGGGCTGGAGGTCGGGCAGCGTTGCAGCGGCGAAGGCCACCTGATCACCACCGACAGCCGCCAGAGCCGGGCGGGCAAGTTCCATCTCGACCCCGGCACGCGCGGGATCGGAGTGAATGAACAGGGCGCCTTTGCCGAATATCTGAAACTGCCCGCCTTCAACGTCGTTCCCTTGCCCGATGACGTGCCGGACGAGATCGGCGCGATCCTCGATCCGCTGGGCAACGCCGTGCACACCGCGCTGAGCTTCGATCTGCTGGGCGAGGATGTTCTGATCACCGGCGCAGGTCCCATTGGCATCATGGCCGCAGCTGTTGCGCGCCATGCGGGCGCACGGCATGTGGTGATCACCGATATCAACGCCGACCGCCTGAAGCTGGCCGAACATGTCGTGCCCACGGTGCGCACCGTCGATGTCTCGAACGAGGACTTGCAGGACGTCATCGCGGAACTGGACATGAAAGAAGGCTTCGATGTGGGGCTCGAGATGTCCGGTTCTCAGGCCGCGCTGGACCAGATGGTCGAGGCGCTGGTGATGGGTGGCAAGATCGCCCTGCTGGGCATTCCACCCGGAAAATCACCCGTCGACTGGTCGCGGATCGTGTTCAAGGCCATCACTATCAAAGGCGTCTACGGACGCGAGATGTTCGAGACCTGGTACAAGATGATCGCCATGTTGCAGAACGGTCTGGATGTCAGCCGGGTCATCACCCACCAGATGAAGGTCGACGATTTCGCAGACGGGTTTACGGCGATGAAATCGGGCCAGTCGGGCAAGGTGGTATTGGACTGGACCTGACCCTCTGGCGCTGCGCCGGTTCAGCCCCTACACATAAAGGGCGCAGGCGTTTCGGAGGAGCACATGGGCGACAAGGATGACCGGTATCTTGAGCGTGGCATCGAGGAGACTCTGGTCACCGATTTCGCGCAGACCCACCGCAAAAGTTACGGCGATTTCCTGCAGCTCAAGACATTGCTGAACCTGCAAAAGACCTTTCAGGACCCTGCGCAGCCGGATGAGATGCTGTTCATTATTATCCATCAGGTCAGCGAGCTGTGGCTGAAACTGATGCATCACCAACTGATCGAGGTGCGGCGCTTCTTGCAACAGGATGACTTTGGTCCGGCAATGAAGAACCTCGACCGGGTGAAAGCGATTCAGCGGCAGCTGATCGCGGCCTGGGAAACCCTGCTGACGATGACGCCTGCCGATTACCTGACATTTCGGCAAGCCCTTGGCAGTTCGTCAGGGTTCCAAAGCTATGGCTACCGCCAGATCGAGTTCATTTTGGGCAACAAGGATGCCTCGACCCTGAAAGTGCACGAACATGACCCTGAGGTCATGGCATTGCTGACCGATGCGCTGACCAAACCGTCGCTGTATGACGAGGTGTTGTTCATGCTGGCCCGTCAGGGGTTTGCGGTGCCGAAAGATCTTCTGGATCGCGACTTTGCGAAACCCTATTCCGGTGACGACCGTGTGGTGAAAATCTGGGTGCAGGTGTTCCGCAATACCCAGCAACACTGGGACCTCTATGCGCTGGCGGAAAAGCTGATGGATGTGGAATCCCTGTTTCAGCGCTGGCGCTTCGACCATGTCACCGCGGTGAAACGGGTGATCGGCAACCAGCCCGGCACCGGCGGGTCCAGCGGTGTCTCCTTCTTGCGCAAGGCCTTGGATCTGCGGTTCTTTCATGATCTCTACGATATGCGCACCGAACTGATGTATTCTGGGCAGGAGTAGGCGATGCTGTATCGGGGGTTCTCTCAGGAAGAATTGGAGCAGGAGTATTCTCCCAGTTCGATGATCGGCGGCGACCTAACGCCTTATTTGGATAGCTATGCAGCGCTAAGTGCACAGCATCGGGCACGGATGGAGGTAATCGGGAACGTCTCGTACGGCGAAGGCACGGCGCAGGTTCTTGATTTCTTCCCCGCAAAAGGCGCGGGCGCGCCGTTGCACGTTTTTATCCACGGCGGCTATTGGCAGGCGCTCAGCCATCGCGAGTCGGCGATGATGGCCCCGGCTTTGATTGAAGCCGAACAGTCCTTTGCGACCCTGAACTACACGCTGGCCCCGGACGCGCGCATCGGCGACATGATCGGGGAATGCCGCGACGCTTTGCTGTGGATGGCGGTGAATGCGCCTGATCTGGGCTTCGATCCGTCCCGCGTTACCCTGTCAGGACACAGCGCCGGGGCGCATCTGGCGGCGATGGTCATGGCTACGTCAGCCGATGCACTGGCCCGTGCCGGGCTGCGGATACGCGATGTGATCCTGATCAGCGGCGTCTACGATCTGGAACCGATCAGCCTGACGTCAGTCAATGACCCGCTGAATCTTACTCCGGTCGAGGTGCACGACCTGTCCCCAATCCTGCACCTGCCCGCACCCGGTCCCCGCTATCACGTGACGGTGGCTGAACGCGATACGCCCGAATTCATCCGACAAAGCCGCGATTATGCCGAACTGCTGCGCAAAGGAGGTCATTCGGTCAGTTTCGATCTGAAAAAGGGGATGCAGCATTTTGATATCGTCATGCATGCCGGGACGTTTTTGACCGCATCGCGCTAGTCAAGCGGATTGGACAGAAGCGGATTCGATCTTTGTAACGCAAACCAACACAACCAATAAAATCCGTACTTTTACGGCCTAGCCTAGAATAACCTGTTGGAGCCCAACTTGCGTTTTTCTCCTTTGCGGCCCAATGTCCGGTATCGGTTTTTAGCTGGCCAAGTGGCGGGGGCGTCAAAGTGAAGTTCAAGAAACTGTATGCGGATGCTCAAGGCGAAAGCCATTGGAAAGACATCGAAGTTGAGCTTGAAGAACAAACCTTTGCGCCACCTGCGAAAGCAATCGAGATTTCAAAGCCAGAAGCCGTCAAGCAAACCATGTTCTTGAGGCTCAAGAAGGGTTGGAATGAGCCAATTCATCCCACGCCCGTCGCTCAGAAGCTCATTTGCCTTTCTGGCTCAGTGCGTGTGACCGCCAGCGACGGGGAATTCAGGGATATTGGGCCGGGCGACGTCTGGCATATGGAAGACAAGCACGGCAAGGGTCATCACACCGTTGTAACAAGCGATGAAGATTTTCTTTCCGTGATCGTGCAGTACGAGTAGCAACGGCCGCACTGACCAAGCCCTCCTGATCAGTCAAGCGTTCGGAACGGCCTTCGGTCAGGCAGCCTTGTATGCCTCACGGCCATCTATGCGTTCTGCAGCTAAGGTACTGAGCGAGCCCAAACTGCAGGATGTTGCGTAACGCGCGAAGGTCGGCTGTGTTGCATTCCTTCGCCAGATCGCGGCGGATTTGAACACGCGGGGCATCAAAACAACACGAGGTGGCAAGTGGCACGCAGCTACTGTGCAGAAATTAATGACGGCAAAAATGGTATTGAGCGGGCAGGAAATTAGATACCTGTGTTGCCGATTGCGATCCACCGTGTCCGGCAGGTTTGATCCGCATATGCGTGCTGCTTTTGAAGTTGCCACATAATGATTTCTGATCCGAACCCCCCATGCCGTGTGCCGCCAAGTAGTGGACCAGCTTCCTCAATAAGGCGTTGATATCTTACGGGATCTTCGTCTCTTCGGACTAGTCCTGTATCCATCCGCCAAACAAACTGAAAATCGTCATCCGCGTCGTTTGCTTCTGCGGTTCCATAAACCGTTGTTTCGGTTGTAAAGAACGGCCAAGCATCTCCAGGAAGCAGAGATTTACCGTTTGGAAATTTTGGCACAACTTCGGGACGAAAGTATGGCTTGGCAAAATCAATAATTGCCTGCTTTCCAATATTCATGCCGTTCGGAAGCTGCACGCAGCGTGTTGGTATCCCCCGGGAGAATGCTAGTGCAAAGATTGCAGCACATATTCCGGCAACTAAAAGGAGGCGGAATTTACCCATAGGCACTTCGCGCGGGGTCTAGGTAGATTTGTCCTCTCAGGGTTCCTGACCAATCGTCAGTTATTGAATACGGCTCTCCGGTTTGAAGCCTTGGCCCTTGAGGTCCACGCGGTGGAAGGCCGGTGCGGCCTCGAAGATAATTGTTTAGCGGCCTGTGTATGTTCTCAAAAATCGTCTCGCCTGGATCAATGACTTCAACACCTAAGTCAGCCGGATCGGCAAATTTGTCCCCTAAGTAGAAATCTAACGAGCCTTTCATTTTGTACGGTCTGCCAAATGGATAGGTAAAGCTGCCTGTGCGTTTACTTCGTGCTTCAGTAGCAATTTGATCTTTCGGCCTTTTTTCAACTTGCGCCATGTATTCATCGACTGTTGCGGATAGATGACCGGTCTCACGTACGGTGACGCCTCTACCATTGCCGCGATAGTAGTGGCGCACAAAGTCTGTACTGCTTCAAGCGGCACCACCACCTGAGACATCCTGCAAAGTGATTTCCATAAACTCCGAAGCTTCAGGCAAATATGGTTCTGCCGTGCAGCGACATCCGTAGTCTTCCCCAGGGTGTCCGCCTTCTGGTGGATCGTCCCATGAAAAAATTCGGCCTTCGCGTTCGGCATGTGATGATCGAACCTTGCCGTCGCGCCGCGTCCGCCAGATGTAATGGGTGGCAGGCTTGGTGTTCTTCTTCTCAAACCGGATTGGCGTGCCCTTGCGCAGATATTGCACAAGGCTTCTCGATATTCTTGGGGATCAATCAGGATCATATCGCACACCAGGCCTTTTGTTCAGCACATGATTGTGCCGTTCAGCATTTTAGGAATGGTTAACCATGAATGCGCTCGTCCAGCTTAAATTCTCAATCACCTCTGGTTGTAACAGATCCTCGACGTTTCCCTTGATTTGCACTTTTTGGCCTGAATAAATGAGCCAATCGCCACCATAGCTCTAAAGCTCCTTAGATGGTCAATGGCTGGTACCGCCCTGCTTTTGCGGGTTCGTGTTGTTTGTTCGATGAAGCAGACCTTTGAGGTGTTTAGTTGAAAGGCAGCAAAGTCCCGCACAGCTGACGTATGTCAGGCTTACTTCGTTATTCGAACAAGATTGCACGGCGCGATACTGACTGGATTCAGAGAACCTCACACATGCGATCAAAGCCTCACAGGCATGCACAAAAAAACAGCGGCCAAGGCGAGCCGCTGTTTTCTTGTTTTACTGTGTATCCGGATCAATCCAGCGTCCGAGTAACCTCTTCGCGCTCGAAGATTTCGATCACGTCGCCCTGGCGGATATCGTCGTAGTTCTCGAACGCCATACCGCATTCCTGACCCGACTGTACCTCAGCCACTTCGTCCTTGAAGCGCTTCAGCGTCTTCAGCGTGCCTTCGTGGATCACCACGTTGTCGCGCAGCAGGCGGACGCCTGCGGAACGACGCGCCACGCCTTCGGTGACCAGACAGCCGGCAACCTTGCCGACGCCGGTAACCTTGAAGACTTCGCGGATCTCGGCATACCCGATGAACTTCTCGCGAATCTCGGCGCTCAGCAGGCCAGATGCGGCGGCTTTCACGTCATCCACAAGGTCATAGATCACCGAGTAGTAACGGATCTCGACACCCTTCTGGTTTGCGGTATTCCGCGCCGAAGCATTGGCTCGAACGTTGAAGCCAAAGATCGGTGCACCCGAGGCTTCGGCCAGACCGACATCCGTCTCGGTGATTGCACCAACGCCCGAGTGCAGAACGCGTACGCGCACCTCGTCGTTGCCGATCTTTTCCATCGCCTGAACGATGGCTTCGGCCGAACCCTGAACGTCCGCTTTCATCAGAATGGGCAGCTCGGTGACGTTTTCGTCTTCCTTGGCCTTCTGCATCAGCTGCTCAAGGGTTGTTGCGGCACCAGCGGCGGCGCGTTTGTCCTTGGCGGCTTGCTCACGATATTCAGCGATCTCACGGGCTTGCGCTTCGGTCTCTGTCACGTTCAGAACGTCACCGGCCTCGGGCGTGCCGTTGAGACCCAGAACCTCGACCGGAACCGAGGGGCCGGCTTCCTTCACACGGTCGCCCTTGTCGTTGATCAGCGCACGGACCTTACCGTACTGCTCACCCACAACAAAGATATCGCCTTGGCGCAGCGTGCCGTTCTGAACCAGAACGGTGGCCACGGGGCCGCGGCCCACATCCAGCTGCGCCTCGATCACGGCACCTTGGGCGGCGCGGTCGGGGTTGGCTTTCAATTCCAGAATCTCGGCCTGCAGCGCGATGGCTTCCAGCAGTTCATCCAGACCCTGACCGGTGATGGCGGACACTTCGACGTCCTGAACCTCACCCGACATCTTCTCGACGATGACTTCATGCTGCAACAGATCAGTGCGGACCTTGTCGGGGTTCGCATCCGGCTTGTCGACTTTGTTGATCGCCACGATCATCGGCACCTCGGCCGCCTTGGCGTGGTTGATCGCTTCGATGGTCTGCGGCATCACCGCATCGTCGGCTGCAACAACCAGAACCACGATATCCGTGACCTGAGCACCGCGCGAACGCATAGACGTAAACGCTGCGTGGCCCGGAGTATCAAGGAATGTCAGCGTAGTGCCACCATCGGTTTTCACCTGATAGGCACCGATGTGCTGGGTGATACCACCGGCCTCACCTGCCACAACGCGCGCGTCGCGGATTGCGTCCAGCAACGAGGTCTTACCGTGGTCGACGTGACCCATGATGGTGATGACCGGCGGACGCGGCTGCAGATCGTCTTCGCTGTCTTCGACCTCTTTGATGACGTCCTCAACATCCGAATCGGATACGCGGGTGACCTTGTGGCCAAACTCTTCGATGATCAGTTCGGCGGTGTCTGCGTCGATGGTCTGGTTCTGAGTGACCATCATGCCCATTTGCATCAGCGATTTGACAACGTCAGCCACGCGTTCAGCCATACGGTTGGCTAGTTCCGAAACCATGATGGCCTCGGGCAGTTGAACGTCACGAATGACCTTTTCGCGTTCGACCGAACCGCCCATGGCTTTCTGACGCGCGCGCTCTTGCTTGCGCTTCATCGCGGCCATCGAACGTTGGCGATTGCCTTCACCACCGGTGGCCTGACCCAGTGTCAGCTTGCCGGAACGGCGATTGTCGTCACGGCCTTTGCCTCGACCGCGCTGTTCGCGTTCGCGGTCCTGCTTGCGCGGAGCGGCCGCTGGCGCAGGCTTGCTGGCCGGGGCGCGTGCCGCTTTGGGTTCTTCGGGCGCGGGGGCGGCTGCGGCGCGTTTGGCGGCTTCTTCCGCCTCTTTGCGCTTGCGCTCTTCCTCTTCGGCCTTCTGACGCGCGCGCTCTTCAGCCTCACGCTGTTCGCGCTCTTTGGCTTCCTGCTCCGCACGACGGCGGGCGCGCTCTTCCTCACGCGCTTTTTCGGCCGCCTCGCGGGCCGCGGCCTCTTCGGCCTCACGTGCCTTGGCAGCCTGCAATGCTTTCATCCGGCGGGCCATTTCCGCGTCGGAAATCCCGGCAGGGCGGCGCGACGGATCACCCGACGGCGTCGCTCCGCCACCCGGCTTGCTGGCACCCGGCTTGGGGACCACCACGCGCTTGCGTTTGGTTTCCACCACGACATTCTTGGTGCGTCCGTGGCTGAAACTCTGTTTCACATTTCCGGGGCGTGCCCCGCCACGAAGACCCAATGTCTTTTTGCCGTCATTATCGCTCATAAAGCTTCTTACCCTTCCGCGCGGCCCCTGCCGCCGTCATCCGTTTCGCGCAAGCCACGCAGGCGCTGCGCTTCCTCTACAACACGTTTGGCGAGTCCGCCAGAGGCCAAGGCCGCATGAATCACGGTTTGGCGCCCAAATGCCGCTCCAAGCTCGTCTGCCGTCAGCCAGCCGATGTATTTGCCGAAGTGCGGCGTGCTGAGTTTCGACTTGCCGCGTCCCGATCCATCCGAGGCCTGAATCAGCACCTGAGCCTCTTCCCGGTCCAGCCACGTCTTGACCTTTTCATACCCGGCGACTGCATCGCCGGATTTGCGCGCCAGGCTGATCAGCTCGATCACCCTCCGCGCCACCTGTTTTTCGACCTCATCGGTCAGGTCCTGTTGCGCCGTCACCTGTGCCTTGAACCCGCGTGAGAACAATTTCTTGCTCACAGCCTTGTCCAACGCCGCCCGGTCCGCCGCCACGTAGACCCCGCGCCCCGGCAGCTTTGCCGCGACATCCGGAAAAACCTGACCATCCGGCCCCGTCACAAAGCGGATCAGCCCGTATTTGGGTTGAATCTCGCCCGTGGCGATGCACTTGCGTTCGGGGCCTTCCGACCGATCCTTATGGACGCCACCGCGACCCATGTCAGCCACCCGAGGCCTGAGATCAGGCCTCGGCCTCCTCTTCAGCAATGTCGCCGTCTTCTTCGGCCTGCTCCAGCTCAGCCGGATCAACCCAGCCCAGCATGATACGCGCGGTCATGACCAGATCCTGCGCCTCTTCCAGCGTTACGCCGAAGGGCTCCAGAACACCGTCATCCTTGATACGCTCACCATCGACCGTGGTCCAGCCACCGGCCAGTTCCCAGTCGGCACAGGTTGCGAAGTCTTCCAGCGTCTTCACATCGTCCTTGGCCAGCGCCTCTACCATCTGGGGTGTCAGGCCTTCGAATTCAATAAGGCTGTCCTCGGCACCCAGTGCGCGCGCCGCATCCAGCGCCGCCTTGGCCTGAGCTTCCAGGAATTCGCGCGCACGGGCCTGCAATTCGTTTGCCGTGCCTTCGTCGACGCCGTCGATCACCAGCAGTTCTTCAAGCTCGACATAGGCCACTTCTTCCAGGTTGGTGAACCCTTCGGAAACCAGCAGTTGCGCAAAGAATTCGTCCAGATCCAGGCTGTCCATGAACAGCTTGGTGCGGGCTTCAAATTCTTTCTGACGGCGCGCAGATTCCTCGGCCTCGGTCATGATATCGATGTCGAGGTTGGTCAACTGGCTGGCCAGACGCACGTTCTGACCACGGCGACCGATGGCGAGGCTCAGCTGCTCCTCAGGGACCACAACTTCGATCTTGCCGGCTTCTTCGTCCAGAACCACTTTGGAAACTTCGGCGGGCTGCAACGCGTTCACAAGGAAGGTCGGCTGATCTTCGTTCCACGGAATGATGTCGATCTTTTCACCCTGCAGCTCGTTCACAACGGCCTGCACACGGCTGCCGCGCATACCGACGCAAGCGCCGACGGGATCAATAGAGCCGTCATATGAGATCACGGCAATCTTGGCGCGCGAACCGGGGTCACGGGCCACGGCCTTGACCTCGATGATGCCGTCATAGATTTCCGGCACTTCCATCTTGAACAGTTCGGCCATGAATTCGGGCGCGGTGCGCGACAGGAAGATCTGGTGGCCACGGACCTCGCGGCGGACTTCCTTGATGTAGGCGCGCACGCGGTCATTCGGGCGATAGCTTTCGCGGCCGATCTTGTCATTGCGGCGCAGAACAGCCTCGGCACCGCCCAGATCGACGATGACATTGCCAAATTCTTCACGCTTGACCGCGCCGTTGATGATGGTGCCCGCACGATCCTTGAATTCTTCGTACTGACGATCACGTTCCGCTTCGCGGACCTTCTGCAGAATCACCTGCTTGGCGGATTGCGCCGCGATCCGACCCATTTCAACCGGCGGCACTTCTTCAACGAAGACGTCACCAACCTCGGGCGCTTCCATGTACTGACGCGCCTGTTCGACAGTCATCTCGGCCTGATAGTTCTCAAGCTCTTCATCCTCGACCACGGTGCGCACGCGGGTAAAGGTCGCCTTGCCGGTTTTGCGGTCGATCGACACGCGGATGTCCATTTCCGCGCCATAACGGCTCTTGGCGGCACGGGCGAGCGATTCCTCCATCGCTTCGACAACCAGACCGGGGTCGATCATCTTTTCGCGGGCCACGGCCTCGGCGGTCTGCAGCAGCTCCAGCTGGTTGGCTGAGGTGATTGCCATCAGTTCGTCTCCTCTTCGGACCCTTCGGTCTCAATCTCGTCGAAAGCGTTTTCGTTCAGGGCACCGGCGTCCTTGCGCTGGCGCAGCATTTCCTTGATCAGGTCATCGGTCAGGACCAGCTTGGCATCGCTCAGCCAGTCGAATTGCAGACCGATGGTGATGGTCTCGTCCCCCTCGGGGATGTTGATCAGCACCTCATCTCCTTCTATGCCGGCCAATTCGCCTTTGAAGCGGCGGCGGCCGTCGATCAGTTCGGCGGTTTCGATCTTGGCCTCATATCCCTCGAAGGTCTCGAAATCCTTGAGGCGAGTCAGGGGGCGGTCGATACCGGGGCTCGATACCTCAAGCGTATAGGCGTCAAGAATCGGGTCCTCGACGTCCAGCGTGGCGCTGACCGCGTTCGAGATTTCGGCGCAGTCATCCACTTCGATGCCACCATCGGGCTTGTCAGCCATGATCTGCAGCGTGGTCTGCTTGCCGCTCATCAGGCGAATGCGGACCAGCTCATAACCCAGATCTTCGATCACGGGGGTGATGATCTCGGCCAGTCGCCGGTCAATGGCTGCTTTGGCTATCAGGTCGTTTGTCATCTGGTACTCTACCCTGTCATTCGGGCACAAAAAAACGGGCGCGCGGCCCGTCGAAATTTCCGGTGGAGCCCCGGACCAGAAGTCCAACGCGCCGCTGTTGAAACTGCATATACGCAGGATGGTCCGAGTCTGCAACCCCCGGCAGGAGTCGCAATCGGATTTACACCGTCCACCACCGTTCCGCGATACGGCCATCGTCCAGCGCCCGGTTCCCGGCAATCTGGCGCGGCATCCCGACGGCACCCGATACCGCAAGGGCCATATCCGCCTCGGAGGGGTGGAAACGGACGCCGCGCGTACCCCGTATCTCAACCCGATCCGGTAGTGCCGCGATATCGACATAACCGTCCCGCAGCGCTTCGGCCCGGACAGCCGCATCGGGGATCACGATAACCTCGACCGCATCGGCCCATCCGGCCTGACCGTCCTTGTAATGCCCCTCGACCCGGCGACCCAGAAAATGGCGGCCATCCTCGGCGCGCTCGACACGATAGCAGCCGGTGCCATTGGCATTGCGCAACGGCGTGACACCTTCAGCACCGCGCGTGACGACAAAGCGGCTGTCAGCCAACAGGAATGGCAGGCCCGGGTCGGTTTCGGCCAGTTCCAACAGCACACGGTTGGGGGCAAGTGCCTCGGCCCGTCCAACTTCGGCCAGAACCGCAGTGACATCCGCAATGTCCAACGGTGCGCCATCATGGAACACCGCATTGTCACGCAGATCAAAGCTCCAGACCCTTGCCTCGGCATCGGTTTGCCAGCCTGTTGCAAGCTCGCCCCGCAACGTGCCGTCCGGCGCGATCTCGGTCAGGGTATCGAACACGGCCCCGCGCGCCACTTGCTCAAGGCTGTCATCGCGGGGCACAGCCAGCCGCAAAGTGCCGCCCTTTTTCGGCGTACCGGCAAGGGATGCACCTGTCGCTGCAAGCAGTGCGGCAGCAGCACCAGAGGCAAACAGGGCGCGGCGGTCGATCCGGGTCATGCCAAGCCCTCCGCCACGCGGTCCATGATTCGGACCAGCTCAGCACTGATCCCGGGTTCCGAAAGCGCATGACCCGCCTGACGCACCATCTTCAACTCGACATTGGGCCAGCGTTCAGCCAGCGACCATGCGGCCTGAGGCGGGCAGATCATGTCATAGCGCCCCTGAACGATGTGGCCGGGAATATGCGCGATCCGGTCCATCTGTTCCAGAATCTGCCCATCCGTTTCCAGAAACGCCTTGTTGGTGAAATAATGGTTTTCGAGTCGCGCAAAGGTACGCGCGTATTCTCCGGGGCTTTCACCCACCGACCCATTGGTGTGGATCGAGGCCAGCGCGTTTTCCCAATGCGACCATGCACGCGCATAGAGGATCTCTGTCGCGCGGTCGCCTGAAAACAGGCGCTTGTTATACGCGGCAATGGTGTCTTCAAGTTCGACCTCGGGCAGCAGAGACGTGAATTTCTGCCATTGCTCGGGCCAGAACCGCCCAGCGCCGCCGCCATAAAACCAGTCCAGCTCGGCCTGAGTCGCCAGGAACACCCCGCGCAGCACCAACCGGCTGACGCGGTCGGGATGTGTCTGGGCATAGATCAGCGCCAGAGTCGCCCCCCAGCTGCCACCAAAGGCGATCCATTCTTCAATTTCGAACAATTTGCGCAACCGTTCGATATCGGCAACCAGATGCCAGGTCGTATTGTCTTCGACCGAGGCCGTCGGGCGCGACCGCCCACATCCGCGCTGGTCAAACAGAATCACTCTGTAAGCCTGCGGATCGAAATACCGCCGCATCGCCGGGCTGCAGCCACCACCGGGGCCCCCGTGCAGAATCACAACGGGTATCCCATCGGGATTGCCACATTGTTCCACATATATACGGTGCCCATCGCCCATATCGACCATGCGCTGATCGAAAGGGTCGATCGGCGGGTACAGATATTGAACTGCGCGCTTTTGGTCCGGGTACTTGTCCATTATGGGCCTATATAGTCCTTAAGCGTAAAAGAGCACACGGAGACAGGAATGCAAGCGCATCCGAACACGGTGGACCCTTCCGAGATCGCAAAATTTGAGGCGATGGCGGCGGAATGGTGGGATCCTCATGGAAAATTCAAACCTTTGCACATGCTCAATCCGTGCCGGCTGGATTATATCACACAGCAGATTGCAGGCGAATTCGATCGCGACCTGAAGGCACCGAACCCGTTCAAAGGCCTGCGTTTACTGGATATCGGCTGCGGCGGCGGTTTGCTGAGCGAACCTATGGCGCGGCTCGGGGCCGAAGTCGTGGGCGCCGACGCCGCTGAAGGCAATCTTCCCGTCGCTCGCATCCATGCTGAGCAATCGGGGCTTGAGATCGATTATCGACACACCACTGCCGAGAACATGGCCGCAGCAGGCGAGCAATTCGACGTGGTTCTTAACATGGAAGTGGTCGAACACGTGGCTGACCCGCTGTCATTTCTGACGGCAACGCAGCAATTGCTGAAACCTGGCGGGTTGGAGGTTTGCTCGACCATCAACCGCAACCCGAAATCCTATGCGATGGCCATCTTCGGGGCCGAAGTCGTCATGCGCTGGCTGCCGCGCGGCACGCATGAGTGGAACAAGTTCATCACCCCCGATGAGCTGTTCGACCTGCTGCGCCAAGCCGGGCTGGACCCAGTGGATCGCAAGGGGTTTGTATTTAACCCGATCCTCTGGAGCTGGTCGATCTCGGACCGGGATTTGAGCGTGAATTATGTAACGGCGAGTGTGAAGCCGGGGTGAGGCTACTCACCCTCCAACTGCAACCGCAAATCCCGCAGTACCGGCAGCGTGCTACGGACCCGCTCCAACCCCAGTTCTCCGACCACACGGTTGATCAACGGGGCAATCGACGAAATCGCCTGATCTCGCGCCCGGCGGCCTGCCGGGCTGATCGCGACCATCTTGCGGCGAGCGTCGTCCCAGTCGGGGCGGATGTGAATGTATCCGGCCCATTCCAGCTTGGCCAAGGTGTTCGTCATCGCTCCGCGCGTGACGTGGAACGTGTTGGCCAGTTGCGCCGGGCTGCGCTCATCACCGACAAACACCAGATGGTTCAGAACCGAGAAATGCGAGATTTCCATACCCTTGGGCAGCACCCGGCTCAACCGGTTACGCAACAGTTGGTCTGCAGTCAGAATCTCGCTGAACAGCGTGACCGCCAGGGCATTGTGTTCGTCAGTCATGGTCCGGTTCTGGGTCAGGGCCCGTCGAAAGGCCGCACGTGAGTCAAGGAGGGCACGCGGCGGCGCGCCTCTGTCACAGAACTATCATCCAAATCGAAAATGTGAATGCCCGGATCGGTGCCTGCGTCGATCAGCACCTCTCCCCATGGGGCGATAACCATGCTGTGACCGTGGGTAAAACGCGTTTTTCCGCGCGTCTTCGGGTGTGCACCTGTTTGAGCGGGGGCCAAGACCCAGCACCCGGACTCAATCGCCCGGGCCCGCAAAAGCGATTCCCAATGCGCAGCACCTGTGACCGGCGAAAACGCAGCCGGAACAGTCAGAATGCGCGCGCCCGCCTGCGCCAGTGCCGCGTGCAGATGCGGGAAACGGATGTCATAGCAGATGGTGAGGCCAACTTTGCCAAAATCGGTCTCGGCGATGACCGCCTTACCGCCGGGCCGGTAGTTCTTTGATTCGCTAAACGTCTCGGTCTCGGTGACCTGCACATCGAACATGTGGATCTTGTCGTATCGCGCCACGATCTGACCTTGCGGATCGATCACGAAACACCGATTCGCAAACCTGCCATCAGCGTCGTGGGTTTTGATGCCCAGCGATCCGATCAACAGCCACACGCCCAGTTTGGCGGCTTGTTCTCGCAGGCCAGCCAAGGTGATGTCATCTTCTTCGTGCTGCAGAACCTCGTTTTGCTGCGTCGTACTGTTCGACACGCAATTCGTGACCTCTGGCGTCAGGATAAAACGCGCGCCCTGCCCGGCCGCTTCGGCCATCATGGTGCGCACCATGTCCAGGTTTTCAGCCGGATTGTCCGACGAGGTGATCTGCAGCAGCGCGGTCTTCATCAGGCCGCAAGCAAACGATCAAGCTTGCCTTGTCGCTCCAGCTCATAAAGATCGTCACAGCCGCCCACATGCTGTGTCCCAATGAAAATCTGAGGCACGGTCCGTTTGCCACCTGCGCGTTTGATCATCTCGGGTTTGCGCTTGGGGTGCATCAGAACGTCAACTTCCTTGAACTCAACGCCTTTCTGCTTCAGCAGGCGCTTGGCCGCGTGGCAAAAGCCGCAGAGCGGCGAGGTATAGATTTCTACGGGCTTCATTTTCCGTTCCCTTCGGGTTTCGTGCGATCTTGGGCGAATTAGGCATCCTTGGCAACGCGCGCCAGTGCCAACACGAAAATATGATTTGCCCCTGCGGCCTGACACACACGGGTGCAGGCCGCCAGCGTCGCGCCGGATGTCATTACGTCATCCACCAGCAAGATGTCTTTGCCACGCAAATGCTGACCGCGTCGCGGATGAACGCAAATTGCACCATCCAGCACCTCACCCCTCTCCTGCGCTGTTTTTCCATCCAGCACCGGGGTTCGCCGTTTTCGCACCAAAAGATCCGGCACGCACTCTAATCCGGTGTCTCGCCCCAGGTGTTTCGCCAACAGCGCAGATTGGTTGTAACGACGTTTCAGCAGACGCGACCAATGCAACGGGACCGGAGCAATCACTATTCCGGGCCGCAAAAAAGCGCGCCCGGCTTGCGCCATCCACCGCGCAGCGGGGCGGGCCAATTCGGGTCTGTCACCATGTTTTAAGGCCAGAATCAGCGAACGCGCTTTCCCGTCATACAGCAACGCGGCGCGGCCCGCCTGCCATGGTGGCCGGGTTTTCAGGCAATCATCGCATTCAATCCGAAACCCGTCAGCGTCGCCCATAACGGGCACACCACAGCTTTCACAAACCGTACCGCCGATGAACGGCGTTTCGCGCCAACACGCACCACATAGGCCAAAATCGGACTCCGTGAGCTCTCCGCACCCCATGCAACGCGGCGGATAGATCAATGCAAGGGCGGTTTGAATCCGCTGCGCGATGCGATACTTGCGAGCTATGAAACTGCCCGAGCCCACTGCACCCTCTCTATTCGACCGAAAGGCCATTCTGCTTAACCGCGCCCGCGCGCAGGACGACGCCCTATTCCTGCACCGCACTGCCTTGGACGAGGTGCAGGATCGGCTCTCCATGGTTAACAAAACCTTTACGGCCCCTGCGATCGTGACGCCATTTCCACAGCTTTGGGCAGGGGCCTTTCCCGACGCTGCGATCAGTGCGGATGACGATGTGCTGGCGCTGCACCCCGGCATGCATGATCTGGTGATCCATGCGATGGCGCTGCATTGTGCCAATGATCCGGTCGGGCAGCTGATCCAATGCCACAGAGCTCTGAAACCGGATGGGTTTCTGCTGGTGGTATGCCTGGGGGGTGAGACCCTGCACGAACTGCGCGCTGCGTTGGGTCAGGCCGAAATCGAGGTCGCCGGCGGGCTCAGCCCCCGCATCGCGCCCATGGCTGAGCTGCGTGATCTGGGCAGCCTGCTGCAAAGGGCCGGTCTGGCCTTGCCCGTGGCCGACACCATACCGCTGACGGCGGAATACCGCGATATCTGGCACCTGATGCACGATCTGCGAGGTATGGGTGAGACCAACGCCCTGTCTGCTCGGGTGAAACACCCGACCCGACGCCAGGTGTTTGAGGCCGCACAAAAACTCTATGCGGATCATTTCTCAACAGACTCAGGCCGTCTGGCTGCTACGTTCGAGTTGATCTGCCTGACCGGGTGGTCCCCGGACGACAGCCAGCCCAAACCGCTGCGCCCGGGATCGGCGCAAATGCGACTGGCTGATGCTTTGCGCACGAAAGAGGGCAAACTGCCCGATTGACGCGCGAACAAATCCCCTTATTTCAGGCCGGAACACAAGAAATTCAGGAAGCCTCAAATGTTCGATGCCACTCGTCCTTCACACGCTCCTACAGATCATCCCAAGATCAGGATGGGTCGTGTTGGCATTCTGTTGGCCAATCTGGGCACACCGGATGATTACTCATATTGGCCAATGCGCCGCTATCTGAACGAGTTTTTGTCGGATCAGCGCGTCATCGATTATCCGAAGTGGAAATGGCAGCCAATATTACAGGGAATCATCCTGAGCAAGCGGCCGTTCAGCTCGGGCGAGGCATACAAATCGATCTGGAATCACGACAAGGGCGAAAGCCCGCTGATGACGATCACAAAGGACCAGACCGCCAAGCTGAGCGAAGCGATGCACACGCGTTACGGCGATCAGATCATGGTCGATTTCTGTATGCGCTATGGCAACCCTTCGACCAAATCCAAAGTACGCCAGATGGTGGCGGCAGGCTGTGACCGTATCCTGTTTTTTCCGCTTTATCCGCAATATGCAGGCGCAACGACGGCCACGGCCAACGACCAGTTCTTTCGCGCGTTAATGGAGGAGGCCTGGCAACCTGCCACCCGCACCGTTCCAGCCTATTTCGATGAACCGGCTTATATCGATGCGCTGGCCCAGTCAGTCGAGAATGCCTATGCGAAAATGGAGACCAAACCGGACATTCTTGTGTGCTCGTATCACGGAATGCCCGAACGGTATTTGATGCAGGGCGATCCCTACCATTGCCAGTGCGCCAAAACGACCCGGCTGCTGAAAGATCGGCTGGGTTGGTCCGAAGATCAACTGGTTTCGACCTTTCAATCGCGATTCGGCCCGGAAGAATGGTTGAAGCCCTATACGGTGGATCACGTGGCAGACCTGGCGCAGCAAGGTAAGAAGAACATTGCCGTGATTGCGCCCGCCTTCTCGGCCGATTGCATCGAAACGCTGGAAGAGATCAACGAAGAGATCAAGGAAAGCTTCGAAGAGGCTGGCGGCGAATCCTTCACCTATATCCCCTGCCTGAACGACGACGCAGCCCACATAGCTGCGTTGGGCAAAGTGATCGAAGACAATTTGCGCGGCTGGCTGGATTGAGCCTTACGCTCTATTGAACAAAAAAAGGCGGTGGATTGCTCCACCGCCTTTTTCGTGAATTCTGTATCGAATTAGCTTGCAGCGACAGCAGCAGCAACAACGACCAGCAGGATCAGCGGCAGGATGATGCCCTGCGACGAACCTTGAGTTTCTTCAACAACTACCGGCGCTTCAACAACCGGCTCTTCCAGGTTGCCAGCGTAAGCGGTCGAAGCAGCAGCGGTCAGAGCTGCGGCGAGAACGAGTTTTTTCATATTAACCTCCAGAATTTGCACGGTTCCAATGCCCGGAGCCGCACATCTAAGACTTACCTCGTGTTTTTTTCTAATCAGCATTGACGCTGGAATGCAATTGCAACTTGGTAACTAAGCGGGTTCCCACACAAAAATGTCGTCAAATTAGCAACACTTGCGTGCCAACGTTCGCCATTGCGAACAGCTCGGCTATGTCTTCGTTGAACAAGCCGATGCAGCCATTCGACGACCGACGCCCGATTTTTCGCGTATCGTGCGTTCCGTGAATGCGGTAATATTTCCAGCTCAGGTATAAAGCGTGCGTTCCCAACGGGTTATCCGGCCCCGGTGGAATATAGTCGGGCCATTCCGGATTTCGTTTTTTCATCGACGGCGTCGGCGACCAGCTTGGGCCTTCAACCTTGCGGATCACGCTGGTGCGCCCGCGGCGGGTCAGTTCTTCGGTCAATGGAACCGATGACGGGTAGAGTTTGTATATAGTTTGATCATCTGACCAATAATGCAGCGCCCGCGACACGGTATCGACCAGAATGGCACCGTTTCTTGTGTTCGAGAAGTAGGGCTGCCAATCCAGTGCCCGGAAACCGGACACATTCCGGCGCACGGCTGGCTCGGGCTCGGGTGCGGGACGCAGAGGATCACCGGGGATATATTGCGCAAGTGCGGGTGTCGCCAGCGTGGCAGTGGCCCCGGCCAGAAAACCCCTGCGAGTGGACGAATGAATACTCTTTTTGACCATGGCAAAGGGTCCTGTGCTTAAGTGAAGTCTGAAATCCGTGACATTCTATTGCCAGAATGCTTCAGTCGCAAATCAAACCGGCAGAATCACGCAAGTTACGGCCAATGCACGTTTGCTCAGAGCTGTCAGGCGCGCTATGCCCTTTGGTGACACAATAATCAGGTCGATCATGACGCGCATCGTTTCTTTACTGTTGATTTGCTTTGTCGCATTGGCGGCATGTACAGACACCCGCCCGACAACCCTTGGTGCGGATGGTCGCCCATTGCCGTCGGTCTACAAAATCCGTGGCAACCCGGAAAAGCTGCAATTCCGTATGCTTGATTCGGTCAATGCGCTGCGTCAGGCTCAGGGCTTGCAGTCGGTGCAACTGAACGCTCAGCTGAATGCCGCGGCCGCAACTCATTCCAAGGACATGGCCCGGCAGAACCGGCCCTGGCACTTTGGATCGGACGGTTCGTCCCCAATCGATCGGGCTGCGCGGGTCGGCTATTTTGGTACATTCCTGGGGGAAGCCATTTCCGAGACCTACGAGACCGAGACCGAGACCCTTGCCGCATGGATGCAGGAGCCCGGACCGCGGGCAGTCATCATGGATCCCAAGGCCACCCAAATGGGATTCGCCTGGCATCAGGAGGGTGGTGGCAAAATCTGGTGGACGCTTGAAATGGGCACCGGCGGCTGACGCCGGAAACAGATCGAAGAAAAAGGCCCCCGAAAACCGGAGGCCTTTTTTCTGTGCAAGTTACGCTGCTTGCATTGATTGTGCTTCGGTCAGGATCGCATAGAGCTTGACCGGATCGGGGTTTGCCCGAAGTTTGGTGCACACTGACGTATCCCGCAAAGTGCGCGACACCAGAGCCAGTGCCTTGAGATGCTCAACCCCGGCCTCTTCCGGTGCAAACAACGCGAAGGCAATGTCCACTGGCTGACGATCAACCGAACCGAAATCGATGGGCTTTTCCAGCATGACGAACACGCCCGAAACTGCTTCAAGTTCGGACAGACGTGCGTGCGGCAGTGCAACGCCATGCCCCACACCGGTGGGTCCAAGGCTTTCCCGCTCCAGCAGGCAGTCGACAACTGCCTGGGACTCCAGAGCCAAAGTGGCACCGGCCACATCGCCGATTTCCTGAAACAGCCGCTTCTTGCTGGAAGCGGCGGACAATACACGTACTGCTTCGGGCTTCAGTATGCTCGAAAGCTCCATGATCACGCTCCATGGCACGGCACCCGCCTCAGCGGGTGCGGCCCCGTATCCTTGCCTGTTATGGATCGATCCAGCCGATGTTACCGTCTTCCCGACGATACACGACGTTCAATCCATCCTTGTTCTCATTTCTGAACACCAGCACCGGGGCGCCGGCAAGTTCCATTTGCATAACGGCTTCACCAACGCTCAACGATGGGATCTTTGTTTCCATCTCAGCCACAATCATGGGCTGCAGCGATTCGGGTTCATTAGCCGCGTCCGATTCGTCAGAGGCGAGGATATAAGAGGACGCCCCGAAGAGTTCAACCGGCTCGGACCGATCCTTGTGGTGGTCCTTCAGGCGACGCTTGTAACGACGCAGTTGTGTTTCCATTTTGTCGCAGCATGCCTCGAACGCCGCATATATCTCGGTTGCATGTGCCTTGGCCTGAGCGGTCAGCCCAGTAGACAGGTGCACCGTTGTTTCGCATACATATTCATGCGCTGAACGGGAAAAGACGACGTTGGCGTCCGTAGGCCGCTGGGCATATTTGCCCACAACCTCGCCCAGTTCGGTCTGCACGTGTGTCTGCAGCGCCGCACCGATGTCGATCTGTTTTCCGCTGATTTGGTAACGCATGTGATCTCCTTCACAATTCACACCCATTCTGACGTCACGGAACGCGACGAACTTGTTTTTATCGGGTGGGGGGTCGGGACATTTTCCGCAGTTGCCTTAAAACCAGCCCTTCAAGGAAGGGACATCGATCTCCAGACTGGAACCGGGTAAATGCCATGGGCCAATTGAGGCAAGAGACGAGGGAAGAGTCAATCAAAACAGGTGTGTATATACGCGAATTCCGGCATGCACCCAATGCAGATCGGCGCAAACCTATGAAATACGGAAGTTTTCGCCAAGATAGACACGGCGCACATTCTCGTTCTCGACAACCTCATCGGGTGTGCCGGACATCAGAACCTGCCCGTCATGCAGGATATAGGCGCGGTCGACAATTTCCAGCGTTTCCCGCACGTTATGGTCGGTGATCAGAACGCCGATTCCCCGTTTTTTCAGGTCGGCAACAAGATGCCGGATATCGCCGACACTGATCGGATCAACACCTGCAAATGGTTCATCCAACAGCAGGTACTTCGGATCTGCCGCCAAACAGCGCGCAATCTCGACACGGCGGCGTTCACCGCCGGAAAGAGCAAGGGCCGGCGCGCGGCGCAGATGTTCGATCGAGAAATCCGACAGCAACTCTTCCAGGCGTTCCTTACGCCGGTGCGCATGAGGGACCGTGATATCCAGAACCGCGGCGATATTGTCCTCGACACTCATGCCGCGAAAGATCGACATCTCTTGCGGCAGATAACCGATGCCCATCCGCGCGCGGCGATACATCGGCAGGGTCGTCACGTTCTGACCATCAATCGTGACTTTACCCGCCTCAGGGAACACCAGCCCGGCCACAGAGTAAAATGTCGTGGTCTTACCCGATCCGTTCGGCCCCAGCAGGGCAACCACTTCGGATCGGTCCAATGTCATCGAGACATCGCGGATCACCGTCTTTTTCCGGTAGGATTTCCGCAGCTTTTCGATACGCAGGCCCGAACTGCCCTCGGCCACTGACAGGTCGGGGCGCGCCATCAGTTATTCCCCTGCTGCAGGATCGTTTTGACGCGTCCCGTCATGGTCGCCGTGCCCGTTGTAAGGTTGGCATTCATCTGGTCGCCGCTGATGATGCTGGGGCCTTGCGTCAGCAGGACATTGCCCTTCATGACGATAACACCGGAATCGATCGTGTATTCCGCCCAATCACCTTCCGCCGCGTCCGGCGGGCTGACCAGCACCACATCTTCGGTCGCTTCCATCCGTTCGATGGCCGAGCGTTCCTCGTTATAAATCACCAGAACCCGTTCAGCCGTCAGCCGCATTTCGCCCTGAATTACGATAACATTGCCAAGGAATTCGGCAGAGCCATCCTCTTGGTTGACGTTCAGCGTTTCCGAAGTCACCTCGACCGGCAGGCTTGGATCGGCATTAGCAGACCCAAAAGCCACCTGCGCCTCCTGCGCTGTCGCGGTCGCAGCACCCGCGATCAAAGCGAGGCACAAAGGAACAAAACGAAAATCGAACACACGTTATCTTTCTGCTTTTTCAGGCTCGTATACCAGCTTCACACCGTCTGTAAAAACAATATGGACGGGACCGTCCTTTTTTTCCGTCCCAAAGGTCATGCGCCCTGCAGAAAAATTGCCGATTGGCCCGGTACCATTCACATGTCCCGGAGTATCGCCCCGGATTTCGTCCAGCGAGGTGTTGAGCAGGTCTGTCGTGACCTGAAGACCGTCAGCAGTGGTAATCACCACATCACCGACAAAAGTTGCCGTGCCTTCATCAGGACGGATCAAACCGGAATTGGAATCCAGAAATATCGTCCCACCGCTGAGCAGGCCCAGACGGCCCCGAAACTCGGATGCTGTCGGTGTCGTGTTATCGCTGCCCTGTTTGGCCTGCGTCGCCTCGATATGGACATCCTCACCTTTGCGGGTCGTGCCGCGATAATTCGGCTGAGTCACCACTTGTTGCGCCAGCCGTTCATCAATGTCTGTTTCCGCAAAGGGCACGGACACGTTGGTTTCAATGCTGCGGGACAGCAGGAAAACGGTGGACAGCATCAGAATGGCCGCAAGCGGCAACAGCACCTTCAGGAACTGTACCATGCGGGAATATCTGTCCACTTCAGCCTCCTTCAGCCCAGACCGACGCGCAGGCAGTCGTGGATGTGCAGCAGGCCCAGCGCCTGACCCGACGCAGCCTCGTCAACCACGAACAGCGAGGTGATCTTGCGCTCGTTCATGATCGCCACGGCCTCTTCCGCCAATGCGCCGGGTGTTATGGTGGTCGGATTGGCGGTCATCACTTCTTCGGTGGGCTTGTCCAGCAGCCCGTCCATATTTCGACGCAGGTCACCATCGGTCACGATTCCGACTAGGCGGCCGTCTGCGTCGGTGACGCCGACAACGCCAAAGCTCTTCTGGCTCATGACCAGCAGCGCCTCACCCATCGGGGTTCCTACTGGAACCAGCGGCAGGTCGGAATGCATCAAATCACGCACTGTAGACAGCTGCGCACCAAGTTTGCCGCCGGGGTGGAAGGCCCGGAAATCCTCTGGTTTGAAATCACGATACTTCATCAGCGCAATCGCCAGCGCATCGCCCATTGCCAGGGTCAGCGTCGTTGAAATCGAGGGCACCATGCCAAACCCGCAAGCCTCACCCATCGAAGGGATCAGCAAATGCACATCCGCCTGTTTCATCAATGTGCTTTCAGGCTTGCTGGACAACCCGATCAGCGGAATGCCAAAGCGGCGGGTGAATGCCAGCAGGTTGGCCAGCTCAGGTGCCTCGCCCGAGTTTGAGATCGCCAGCACCACGTCGCCCTTAGACACCATACCCAAATCGCCGTGACTGGCCTCGGCCGGATGTACGAAATAGGCCGGCGTTCCGGTACTGGCCAGCGTGGCCGCAATCTTGTGGCCGATATGGCCGGACTTGCCGATGCCGCTTATGATGATGCGCCCGGTAGCCCGGAGGATCAGTTGCACGGCTTCGGCAAAGTGTTCGTCAAGGCTGTCAGCCAGCACGTCCAGCGCGCGGGCTTCATCGGTGACGACCTGACGGGCGGTTCTCAGAAAAGCTTCGGTATCGGTCATGAGTGCGCAAAGATATCCGTTTCGGGCCAACCGGCGAGGTCCAGCTTCGCACGCATCGGCAGGAAGTCAAAACAGGCCTGCGCCATCTCGGTCCGGTCTTCGCGGTCCAGCCGCTTGTTGAGCTCATCCCGAAGACGATGCAGGTAAAGAACGTCCGAGGCTGCATAGTCCAGTTGAGCGTCCGTCAGGGTTTCAGCGCCCCAATCGCTCATCTGCTGTTGTTTCGAGATATCGACGCCGATCAGTTCCTGACACAGGTTCTTGAGCCCATGGCGATCAGTGTAGGTGCGCACCAACCGGCTGGCGATCTTGGTGCAATAAACCGGTGCGGCCAGCGCACCAAAGGTGTGATACATCGCGGCAATATCAAACCGTCCAAAGTGGAACAGCTTTAGCACCTTGGGGTTTTCCAGCATCGCGCACAGGTTCCGAGCCTCGGTCTGGCCCTTTTCCACCTGAACGATGTGGCTATTGCCGTCTCCACCCGACATCTGGATCACGCACAAACGGTCGCGATGCGGATTCAACCCCATGGTTTCGCAGTCAATGGCCACGACCGGGCCCAGATCCAGCCCATCCGGCAGATCGTTCTTGTACAAATGGTTCGCCACGCGACTATTCCTTTGAGCGGTATCGACCCCGAGATAGGCGGTTTGGTCGATAAACTCAACGCCATGAAAATAGTGCTTCAAAAAGTGGCTGAATTTGCGGCAACCGAAGCGCCGGAAAGTGCCGACAACACAATCTGCCAGTCCCAATTCGAAAAACAGGCATTTCGGTTTGATACAGCCGCTTGAGGTTCAGCTTTCGATACCAACCTTCAACTACGAATTGGCAGTGTTCAGTGAGGCCCGAAACTACACCTCGGATACTTGTCCATGATTGTGTCGCGCAAACATGAATTGACCAGATGGAGCATCTGATCTGAAGTCCGCCGCGCGCCCCGGTAGCGCGCGATAAAACCTGCACAATCCCGGTTCGATCCTTTCGGCCAAACGTTCGCAATTCCCGCAAAGGCCTTTGATGACGCTCAAAGGCTGTCGATCTGTAAGCGCCGCAATCAACTCTCGGTGCCGCGCCATGAGATCCTCGAAGTCCGCTGTTTGCCGCAGGGATTGGTCCCCGACCAAAACGAAAACCGGTTCCGGGTTGGCTTTGCCTTTCAGATCGACGTGACCGGCCTCTAGCAAAGCCAGATCCGATTGCGCAGCCTCATACACCCCATGCGAAACGAGGATGTCGTAATCAACGGTTCGACAACCTTGTTCGAGCCGGGCCGACACATTCACCACGTCGCCAATAACCGTGTAGTTGAACCGTTTCTCTGATCCGATGTTGCCAACACAGGCCTGACCCGACGCAAGCCCAGTTGCCAGTGCGATCGGTGGACGGTTTCGCATGATGCCTGAGTCATTGAATTCCACCAAAGCCCGCCGCATCTTGAGCGCAGCCTGCGCCGCACGGCAAGGATGATCAGCGACGGGCAAGGGCGCGTTCCAGAACGCCATGATCGCGTCGCCAATGAATTTGTCGATTGTTCCCCGTTCCAGCAGTATCTGATCCCCGATGTTGGAAAACAGGGCATTCAACAGTGAGACGAGTTCGGTCGCAGACGCGGCTTCGGACAAAGAGGTAAAGCCTCGGATATCAGAAAACATCACGGTAATTTCCTGGGTCTCACCTCCCAATTGCAGCTGGTGGCCAGTAGATTCCATTTCATCAAGAATTTCCGGGGCAACATAATGCGAGAACACTTTCCGGATTTCCCGCTTTTCGCGCTCGGTCGAAACGAACAGATAGCCCGCCAACAGGCCGAAATTTGCCATGCCACCGATCAGAGGAAACGTAGCATCAAACAAAACTGACTGGTTTTGAAACACCAGCCAACTGATGGCAAGAACAGCGGCGGCAGCGACACCACCGGCAATAAAGGATGCGACAGCACCAAAGCTGGACATGACAGCGATCACGACAAGCCCAAGAAAGGCAAATGCCAGCAATTCCTGCGCCGACGTCACATCAGACCGGCTGAGCATCTCACCAGTCAGGATCTGTTCGATGATCTGCGCATGAATTGAAACACCCGGAACACTTTCCCCAAGGGCGGTTTGATGAATATCGAACAAACCGGCAGCCGAGGTTCCGATCAGGATAATTCGTCCTTCGATTTCGGCCCTCAGCTCAGAGTCCTCTGAACCACTCATGACGTCATTGGCCGAAATATACAGATCAGGCGTGTCTCGCCGATATTTCAGCCAAAGCTCACCGTTCTCGGTGGTGGGAAATCGATATCCCCCGACCTCGATAGCCAGCATGATGCCCGCTTCGTCCGATGCGCCTTCGGCAAAAATAACGGTTTCGCCCAAGGCAACCCTGAGCGCCTCGATAGACAGGCTTGGCAGCGGCCCATCCGGCCCGCTCCAAAGAATAGGCACCCGACGCACAATGCCAGTCCCACCGAGAGGTGAGATATTGACCCCGCCGATACCTGCGGCTGATCGATCCAGCGGCGGCGCAATCGGTGTCCAATGCGGGACTGAGATGAGACCCGTTGCAGGAGCTTCCCCAAATTCAACGATACCGGCTTTGGTCGCAATGCTTTTGCCTTCCTCCGACAAACGCGCAGCCGCTCCCAGAACCACGGGCCAGTAGGCCATTTCCATCGCAAGCAAAACATCATTGTCCAGTTTTCGGGCGTGGTGCTCCACTGTCACCACGCCCTTCAGAGACGGATCGTTCAGCAGGCGGGATGGCGAATACCGATCAGGTTCAGCGAACAGCATATCGAACGCGATAGCAGCGGCACCGTATTCCCCCAGATTCTGCACCATTTGCGCCACTACTGTCCTGGGCCAGGGCCATTGCCCCAAATTGGCCAGCGAGGTTTCATCGATATCCACAACGCGTACGGGGAGATCAGGATTGAACTCTCGGGGGGACAGTCTTTGCAAAACGTCGAAATAGATCAGACGGGTCATTCTAACGGGATACGGATCCAAAACGCGGATGAAACATCCCAAGATGATCAGGCCCAATCCCACAAGACGGAAGCCCCACTGTCCGTTTCTGGTTTTGCGTGTCTTGTCGCTCACATGATCCTCCGGGAAAATGAGGCAAGGCCACCTTGTTGACTAGCGGTATTCGGACTGTTCTGTCTCTTCCCGCTCTGGCTCTTCTTGTGCCGGTTCCTCCTGCTCAGGCTCTTCGGCCTCAGGCTCCTCCGGCTCTGGTTCTTCCTGTTCCGGCTCCTCATGCTCCGGTTCCGGTTCGGGCTCAGGCTCGGGCTGTTCCTGTTCAGGCTCTTGCTGTTCCGGTTCGCTCTCTGCGGTAGGAGATGGGCTCGAAGCGGGGGTCGATTGCACCGTGTCTGCCGCTACATTTTGCTGAGGTTGCTCTCTGTCAATCTCCGCTCTGTCGGCTTTGACCCGCCGCACAGGGGCCCGTTCCCCCGTACATCCTTCGACATCTACTTGCAGTGGCGGCAGCAATCCTTGTTGTGACTTGATGAATGGAAAGCCGCTTTCCAGCGCTTTGTCGTACTGTGCCTGATCTGCGGGTCGGCCCACAGACCCACCCCCACTTGTCGCGAACATGCTGCATTGACGTCCGCTGGACCTGCAAGTGCCGCTCAGGCCGCACATTCGAACGGTTCCTTGCAGCACGAGCATGGCGCTCTGGCTGTTCGACACCACCCACATGTCAAAGGTTGTACCACGAACCGCCATTGTCGCAGAGGGTGTCTTGATCGAGTATGCTCTTTTTCGGCTTTTCCCCGATATGAACCGAAAGCTGCCACCCAATGCCTGAACCGCAAAGCTTTTGGCTTTGCGATTGCTGCGCAGCATTTTCACATCCAGCACCATGCGCGCATTTGGACCAACGGCAATCTTGGTCTCATCGACAAAGACAATTTGAACCAAGCCGCTGCGATCAGTGGCAATCGTATCGCCCGACGCGACCTCCATTCCGGAAGACACAGGCTGAGCCTTACCCTCGCGAACGATCTGAGCACCTTGTTTGACGCTGATAACCGTTCCAATGTTGGCGGTGGCTTGCATCGGCAAGAGCACGACAACACAAAGAAACAACACAATCTTTAACCAAGCCAAACCCAAGACCCCTCCCCACATGGGAAACCTTGCGCATGAAGCGCGCTGAGCCCGATCTTTGCCTCTTAACTATCGTTGTTTTCGTTAATAAACCTGAACAATAATGACGTTAAATATGCATTATTGCTTATATTTTAAGCAAGTTCTTTTTTGACATTGGTGAATTAGCGAATTCATGGTCGCCGGGTTTGCCTCAGAATTTAAGTCGTGAACGCTTCGGCCTATGCCCGAGGAACGGTCATCTGCCCCGCATCGTGCGAAAACTTCGAACAGTATAGCGAACCTAACTCAGTTCTGATCGCGGCTCACTTTTCACTCGTCAAACAAGTCTCGACCGCAATGACCATTCCCGATTGGGCGTTTGACAATATCCCCATGGGGAGGATAAGGATAAAAGATGTCAAATCATTCCCACGCGTCGCACCCACAGATCACAGCCCGGTTGAAACGAGCCCACGGGCATCTGGCCAAGGTCATTGCCATGCTAGAGGCGCAGACCCCCTGTTCGGACGTCGCCCAACAGCTGTTTGCCGTTGAAAAAGCCGTCACCAATGCCAAACGCGCTTTGATCCATGATCATATCGACCATTGCCTATCTGCAGAGGACGAAGGCGAAGGGATTGAAGATTTCAAAGCGATAACAAAGTACCTCTGAACCATGCTGAACATTCTGAGAAACCGCACCTACCGCCACCTGTTCGCCGCCCAGCTCGTCGCTTTGACCGGCACCGGGCTGGCCACGGTTGCGTTGGGGCTGCTGGCCTTTGATCTGGCAGGTGATGCCGCGGGCCTTGTTCTGGGTACAGCGCTAACCATCAAGATGATGGCTTATGTCACGGTTGCACCGCTGGCTGCCGCTTTTGCCGAGCGTCTGGACCGCCGAAGGATGCTGGTCGTGCTGGATCTGATCCGCGCTGCGGTGGCCCTCTGCCTGCCGTTCGTGACCGAAGTCTGGCAAATCTATGTGCTGATTTTCGTGCTGCAATCGGCCTCGGCCGGGTTCACACCCGCTTTTCAGGCAACGATCCCCGACGTCTTGCCGGATGAAGGCGAATACACACGCGCTTTGTCTCTGTCGCGTCTGGCATATGATATGGAAAGCCTGCTGAGTCCGATGTTTGCCGCCGCATTGCTGCTACTGGTCAGCTTCAACAGCCTGTTCTGGGGCACGGCGCTGGGTTTTGTTGCATCAGCGATTTTGGTCGTCTCGGTCGTCCTTCCTTCGCCCAAGCCAAGCAAGCCCCGAGGTATATATGACCGCACCACGCGCGGCATCCGCATCTATCTGAAAACACCGCGGCTGCGCGGGCTGCTTGCCCTTAGCTGGAGCGCTGCTGCGCTGAGCTCAATGGTCATCGTCAACACCGTGGTCATCGTACGCTCTACCCTGGGCCTGTCGGAAAGCGCCGTGGCCATAGCTCTGGCCGGGTTCGGCGGAGGCTCGATGTTGGCCGCCTTTACGCTGCCCCGTCTTCTGGACTGGATCGAGGACCGACGAGTTATGGTCGCAGGGGCTGTTTTCGCCACAGGCTCCATGGCTATCGCCGCAATTCTGGCCGCAACAGTCCCATTGTCGCTCGGTCTTCTGACCCTGCTATGGGCGGTTACGGGTTTCGGCTACTCCACCACGCTCACGCCTTCGGGTCGCCTTTTGACCCGTTCGGCCCACCCCGAGGATCGCCCCGCCGTCTTTGCCGCACAGTTTACCCTGTCGCATGGCTGCTGGCTGGTGCTTTACCCCTTGGCCGGGTGGCTGATGACCGTGTTTGGGCCGACCGTCACGCTCAGCAGCATGGCGACATTGTCCGTGGCCGGTGTAGTGGGCGCGATCAGCCTTTGGCCTCGCCTTGATCAGGAACCTATCGTCCACGATCATCCCGACCTGCCGCCCGATCACCCGCATTTGGCCGGGTCAGGCCCACACACGCATCCGATCATCATAGACGACCTGCACCCGCGCATCCCGCGAGAGCCTTGAGGATTGGATTCAATCTGATCTAAACCCGGACGTACTGCTAAACCGGAGGTTCAATGGACCCGCTTGACCGTCGCATCATCGCCGCCCTGCAAGCCAATGCACGCGCCTCGACCACGCAGATCGCGGCCACGCTGGGCGTTGCCCGCACGACGGTGCATGAGCGGATCAACCGGATGGAGCAGCGCGGCGTCATCACAGGCTATTCGGTTCGTCTCGGGTCCACGGAAGACACGCCGAAAGTGCAGGTCATCGTCATGCTCGAAGTGCAGCAGAAGGAAACAACTCGCATCATCAAGCGGCTCGAAGCCTACCCCGAGGTCAAACTGTGCTTGTCGATCAACGGCGAATTCGACCTGATGCTATCGGCCGAGGCGCCCAGGCTGGAAGATCTGGACATTCTGGTCGACGATCTGGCGAAAATACCCGGCGTCCTGCGCACCAATACCAGCGTTGTCTTCGGGCGCAGGATCGACCGAAACTGAAACGGCGATAACCCTCTGTAAACCGATCATTGGCTAGCTTGGCCGGGACAGATCAGAATCCCGGACCGGCAGAATGCCAAATCGAACGATCCCGCTTGTTGTTGTGTTCTTACTTGTGCTGTTGGCGCAGACAGCGTTTGCCATGCCCGACCACCGGACGGGTGACATCTGCGACCAAGCTGCCCGACGTGCGGCCCTGTCAGAGGATGTGCCGTTGGACGTGCTGCGCGCCATAGCCCGCGTTGAAACCGGACGCACAATGGACGGGCGGTTATTGCCGTGGCCGTGGACAATAAACGTCGAAGGTCAAGGCTATTGGTTCAAGTCCGAGTTTGAGGCCAAGGCCTATGTGTTCAAAATCTTCAAAGCGGGCACCCGCAGTTTTGATGTGGGCTGCTTTCAGATCAACTATCGCTGGCATGGCAAAGCCTTTCGTTCGATCGACGCCATGTTCGATCCGGATGAGAACGCAACCTATGCCGCCCGATTCCTGAAAGACCTGTATGCCGAGCTTGGTTCCTGGCCTGCCGCCGCCGGGGCGTACCATTCCCGCACAGATTCCTTGGCCGAAGATTACAAAGGACGGTTTCAGACCGTTCTGGCACAGCTCGACAGCTCTCCTCTGCCCCGGGTCACATCGAAGTCCCGCGATCCTTTCACAGGGGCAGGAACTCCTTTGATCCCCAAGCAAACGGCTTCGCCCCGAACCGGTGCATTGGGCTCTTTGGTGCCCACCTCAGGCACCGCTACCGCCTTTATCGCTTTCAACTAGGAGATCCGCGTGCCCAAGATCGACATCCGGTCCCTGTTTTCACCAACCGTGCTGCTGGCACTGGCTCTGATGACGATCATCGTCATGATGATCCTGCCCATGCCCGCCTGGGTGCTGGATGTTGGCCTCGCCGCCTCTTTTGCGCTGGCCATCCTGATCTTTACGCTGACGTTGTTTATTGAACGTCCGCTCGATTTCTCGTCCTTCCCGACGATCCTTCTGGCCTCTCTGATGTTGCGGCTGTCGCTGAACGTGTCCTCGACCAAACTGATCATCGGTCAGGGGCATACCGGCCCCAATGCTGCCGGGGACGTCATCGAAGGCTTTGCCAATTTCATCATGGGCGGCAGCATCTTTCTGGGGCTGGTGGTATTTGGCGTACTGTTGATCGTGAACTTCATGGTCATCACCAAAGGCGCCGCCCGCATGGCCGAAGTTGGTGCACGCTTTGCGCTGGACGGGATGCCCGGCAAACAGCTCGCCATCGACAGCGACATGTCCGCCGGTGCCATCGACCACCAACAGGCCAAGGAACGGCGCGAACGCGAACAGCAGGAGACGACATTTTTCGGCTCGCTCGACGGGGCGTCGAAATTCGTGAAGGGCGACGCCATCGCCGGTCTGCTGATTACGCTGCTGAACCTTGTGATGGGTCTGATCATGGGCGTGATCGTACACGGAATGCCCGTGGCTTCGGCGTTTGAGACCTATGCAATCCTGACCGTCGGCGACGGTCTGGTGTCGCAGATTCCTGCCGTGATCATCTCGATCGCCTCTGCTTTGTTGCTAGCGCGCGGAGGGACGCAGGGCGCGACAGACAACGCCATTTTCTCGCAGTTGGGCCGCCATCCGGCGGCGCTGTCTACTGTGGCCGTGCTTATGGTTCTGTTCGCGCTGGTGCCCGGCCTGCCGTTTCTGCCGTTCATTCTGGGCGCGGCTGTCCTGGGATATGCGGCATACACTGTGCACCGTAAGCAGCGAGACGCTGAGACTTCAACACAACTGCCTTCGACCGATACCGAAACACCAATTTCCCAGGCGATCGGAGATATTCTGGACTTGGATGATGTCCATCTGGAATTCGCCCCCGATCTGGTCAGCATGGTGTTGAATCCCGGCACCGGTCTGGATGCCCGCATCGCCAATATGCGCACTTATGTGGCGTCAACTTTCGGCCTGATCCTGCCCGAAATCCGCCTGACCGACCGTGCCGACCTGCCCACCGGGACTTATGTGATCAAGGTACAGGGGGTCGAGCAGGCGCGCGGCGTCCTCAACCCCGATCTGGTTCTGGCCCTTGTCCAGGACGGGTTTGATCTTCTGCCCGACGGCAATGACGTAACCGAGCCCGTTTACGGCGCACCGGCGCGCTGGATCCTGCCCAAAGATCAGGAGGATGCAGCATTGAACGGCGCGACCATCGTCTCACCGCCCGAGATTTTGGCAACCCACCTGCTTGAGATCATCAAACAGAATTTCTCGCGCCTGCTGACGCTGAAATCTCTGCGCCGTCTTCTTTCCGAGATGACGCGGTTAAGTGACCCGGTTCGCGCCGAGGCCAATCGCAAGCTGCTGGACGAACTGATCCCAGACAAGGTACCGATCGACACCCTGCACGCGGTCTTACGCCTGCTGCTGGACGAGCGCGTGTCGATCCGCAACATGGCTTTGATCCTGGAAAGCGTGGCCGAGGCGCGACTGACCACGACCCAGCCCGAGGGCATTTGTGAGCTGGTGCGCCAACGGCTTGGCTTCCAGCTGGTCGCCGACATGAAGCGCGAGGATGGCTCGATCCCTCTGATCCAACTGGCCCCTGAATGGGAGGACACCTTCACCACTTACCAGATCGACGCACCCAATGCCGGACTGGACGTCGCGCTGCCGCCGAACCTGTTCAACAAGCTGGCCGACGGCGTAGTCAGCAGCATTTCCAAATCTGCCGAAAACGGCTTGTTCCCGGCTCTTGTCACCTCGACCCGGCGGCGACGGTTGTTGCGCACGATCATGCATGCGCGCGGTGTCTCCAACCCTGTGCTGTCATTCGAAGAAATCGGGCTGGAAGCCAAACCGGCGCTGGTTGGGACCGTTCCGGCGTGATCGCTCTGCCGCCAGAACTGCTGTCGCAGCTCTCCGACGCCCTCTGGCAGGCATTTGTCGTATTTCTGCGCGTCTCTGCCCTTGTCTCTCTGATGCCCGCCTTTGGCGAACGCAGCATTCCCACCCGCGTAAAGCTTGGCATTTCTGTTGCCTTTACCCTGATCATCCTGCCCGCCGTTCCGCTGGTGAGCCTTCACCCGGGGCTATGGCCGATGGTCCGCCTGGTCGGGACCGAAGCCCTGATTGGACTTGCCCTCGGGATAGGGCTGCGCCTGTTTGTTCTGGCATTGCAAACCGCCGGTTCCATTGCGGCGCAGTCCACTTCGTTGTCGCAACTTTTGGGAAATGCAGCGGCCGATCCGGTCCCTGCCATGGGATACCTTCTGACCCTGGCCGGATTGACCCTCGCCGTGATCATGGGCCTGCACGTACGCGCCGCGCAGTTTCTGATCCAAAGTTATGCCTTGTTTCCCATGGGGTTGGCCCCGAATGCACCGGATCTGTCCCAGTGGGGGGTGCAACAGGTTTCACGCAGTTTCGGACTGGCCTTCGCGCTGGCGACTCCATTTGTCATCGCTTCACTGATCTATAATCTGGCGCTTGGGGTCATCAACCGGGCCATGCCGCAGCTGATGGTTGCCTTTGTGGGCGCACCGGCGATCACCTTTGCCGGATTGTTCCTTCTGTTTGCCGGTACTCCACTAATCCTTTCCGTCTGGTCCGACGCGCTTATGGCTTTCTTCACAAACCCGGTCGGAGGGCAACAATGAGCGCCGGTGATGACGACAGCGACAAGTCATACGAGCCGACGCCCCAAAAACTGCTGAAAGCACGTGAAAAGGGAGAGGTGCCCAAATCCAACGACCTGTCTGTCGTGGCTGGGTATACCGGGCTCATGATCGCCTTTCTGACGGCCGGGCAATACACGACCGAGCATTTGGGAACCATGTTTATGGTCCTGATCGAACAATCCGATGATCTTGCAGGGCTCCTCACCATCGGGCCAGCCAACGGGGCGGTTGCTGGGATTCTGAAAGGCGCTCTGTTGCCGGTGGCATTGCTGTTCTGCCTGCCAGCGGCGTTCGTCTTACTGAACCTGATCGCCCAGCGCGCCTTGATTTTCGCTCCCAGCAAACTGAAACCGAAACTCTCGCGCATCTCACTTATCTCGAATGCCAAAAACAAATTCGGACGCAGTGGGTTGTTTGAGTTTGCCAAGAGCGCAGTCAAACTGGTGATCTATGGCACCTGCCTTACACTTTTTCTCAAAGCGAACCTGACCGAAATACTTTCGGCCAGCGCGGCCCCGGCACAGTCGTCCATTCTTCTGATGATGAACCTGTTGTTTCGCTTTCTTTTCATTGTCATCGCAATCGCTCTGGCCATCGGGGTTGTCGACTTCCTTTGGCAACACGCTGAGCACATGCGCAAAAACCGCATGTCGCGGAAGGAAATCCAGGATGAAACCAAGGATGCCGAAGGCGACCCCCATGTGAAACAACACCGCCGCCAACGTGCGCAAGAGATCGCGACCAACCAAATGATGGCAGATGTGCCTAAAGCGGATGTTGTGATCGTCAACCCAACCCATTTTGCCGTCGCGCTGAAATGGGCAAGAACGGCAGGCAGCGCGCCGGTTTGCGTCGCCAAAGGTGTGGACGAAGTTGCCGCCTCCATTCGCTCCGCCGCAGGGGAGGCGGGCGTCCCGATCCATTCTGACCCACCGACGGCACGCGCGCTTCACGCGACCGTGGATATTGGTCAGGAGATTGCTGAAGAGCACTATCGGCCCGTTGCAGCCGCGATCCGCTTTGCCGAAGCGATGCGAAAACGTGCAAAGGAGCAATTTCGATGAAACGCACTCAGCTACCCGATTTGGAAAAAGTAACCGACGCCGCGTTTCAAAAACAGTTTCAAACATTGCGCCCGCTACTTGAGGCCGAGGCCCGGATCCTACACCAACTGGCCAGATTGGATAGGCAACTCACCCAGACACGCGAAGACAGTACCAAGACGGAAGGCTACCAGGTATCAGGGACGGACATTCTCTGGAACAGCTGGGAATCCGCCACGCGCCGGCAACTGAACACGCAATTGGCGCAAACGCGCGCGCAGAAACTGGCTGGGCTCGAGGCCGTTCGCATAGCGTTCGGGCGAAAACAAGCCGTCGAAACCTTGCTGAAGCGTCTTCAGCAGTCAAATCGTCAAGCAAATGTCAGAAAACAAGCGGGCGAACGTTAGATTGACCCGACGCCTCGGGCCAATCCGCATCAGGTATCCTGACGGTTTACACTCAGGATCAACACTTTGGAGATGTCGTCGCCAAAATCTTTGCGCGCCACTTCCAGCAAGGATTTCCTCAGCACATCCAGATTCTTGGACTCCGTAAAAGTCCCGTCAAAACCACCGGTGTTCGCATGGTCAAAAAGAACCTGCAGAAAACCATCCCTCAGCTTGGGTTCGTTCGCGTAGAATGTTTCCGTAATCGCCGAGTTTGCTTCAAGGCTCAGCGACAGTGTTACCATGGCTTCGATCTGGTCGCTTTTGACAACAGGAATGACAAACTGTTTGGTCATTTTCAAATAACCAAACCCGTCCGTTGCGTCTTTTTTCTTTGATTTTTCAGGCTTTTTGTCGGCAGGTTTTTCGTTTTCTGCCATTTCTTTCTCAGGTGAAGCACCTTCAGGCTTATCTACAGGTGCCAATACCAGACCCGCCCCAATGCCCGCACCCAACCCCGCGATCAGGAAAATCATCGGTATCAATTTCGCAACCACGATCTCACCTCAGAATGGTAAAAGGGAATCAAGGACTTGCTGCCCGTACCGAGGCTGCTGAACATCAGTGATCTGACCTCTGCCGCCATAAGACACGCGCGCCGACGCGATTTTGTCATAGGTGATTTCATTTTTACGCGAGATATCCTGCGGGCGGACATACCCCGCCACCAGAAGCTCTCGCAGCTCGAAATTGACACGCAGTTCCTGTGACCCCGATATCGAAAGAACTCCGTTCGGCAATACGTCCAGCACCGTTGCGGCAACGCGCAGCGTCAGTTTTTCGTTTCGCCTGACCGATCCCCGTCCGGAACTTGAGGAATCCGCTTCGATCGATACGGCCTCATTCAGCGATGCGCCGTCTGGCAAGTTCTTTTGCACGCGCTGAGGCAAGCCGAAGAGGCCAGGAACCTCAAGCTTCTCCGACCCGGATCTGGATCGCCTTGTATTGTTTGAAATCTCGGCTTTTTCATCCAGTTCGATGACGACGGTCAGGATATCACCTTTCTTGATCGCGCGCTGATCCCCCAGCAATGAATGCTGCCCACCGCTCCACAAAGAGGATCGGTCAACGTTTCGTTGGGGTTGTGTGTGCAATGGCAGGCCCGGCCAAAGCATCGCGACCTGTTCCGGAGAATCCTCATTTGATGTGAAGCTTGGCGGTTTGCCAAGGTGATCCAATTTGCCACATGCGGACAGGGCAAATGCCGTGAGGAGAAGGGTTTTTGGAAGTCTGTACATCACTTTACCTCGATTTGACCGTCTGGGCGAATGCGTCCCGTTACCGTTGTTCGGGACGAAAGATTCATGACCCGAATGCGATCACCGGCGGCGCCGCGCCCCAAAGCTCGGCCCTCTGTCGTGATCGACAAAGGTTGGCTGCTGAACACCAGCACAACCAGATCGTTACGATCCACGATGGCAGGTGGCCCAAAGTCAGAACTGCGAATTGGGCGACCGGGATAAAGCGCCACCCGAGCCTCCTGACCGATCAGAAGATCCGGGTCGGTAACCGCACCGGCAATTTCCGTTGGTTTCAACTCAAGATCGGTCACGGCAATGATTTCCTTGGCCCGGATCGTGCGTGTCGAGACAACAATGTCAGCCTGCGTGGCAACCGGAGCCAGCACCGCCAGAGAGAGAACAAGACTTCGCATCACCGCACCTGCGTTGTCGCGCTCATCATCTGGTCCACGGCCGAGATGACTTTGGCATTCATCTCATACCCGCGTTGCGCTTCGATCAGTTCGGTGACCTCGCGCACGGCGTCGACCGAGCTGTCTTCCAGATATCCCTGCCGCAAAGTTCCCAGACCGTCCTCACCCGGCGTGCCCAGAACCGGAGCACCAGAGGCTTCGGTTTCCTTGAACAGATTGCCCCCGATGGCTTCGAGCCCTTTGGCGTTCGAAAAACTGGCAAGGGAAAATTCCCCAAGCAGCTGACCTTCGGGAGTATCGTCAAAATACGCATAGACCTCACCTGACGCATTGATTGAGATCGACCGCGCGTCGTCGGGAACGGTGATTTCGGGCGACACTGCAAACCCGTCAGAGGTGACAATCAACCCTTCTGCGGATCGCTTCAGACTGCCGTCACGCGTGTAAGCAGACTGACCGCTGGGAAGCGTCACCTCGAGATACCCGCGACCTTCGATGGCCACGTCCAAATCGCTTCCGGTTGCCGACAGCGCACCTTGTTCCAACTGCACTGTCACCGCGGCAGGTCGCACGCCCAAGCCCAGTTGAACACCTGTCGGCAGAACCGTTCCGTCCGATGCGTTCACGGCCCCGGCCCGCGCCATCTGCTGATAATGCAGGTCGGCGAATTCGGCTCGCCGGGCGTTGTATCCGGTGGTGTTCATATTCGCCAGGTTGTTCGAGATCGTTTCGACCCGCATCTGTTGCGCAGTCATTCCGGTGGCGGCAATCTTAAGGGCTCGCATGTCTAACTCTCCTCATCCAAATCAGCGCATCAGCGCCTTGAGCGCTCCGCGTACACGTTCATCTTCGCTCTCAAGAAAACTTTGCCCCAGCTCATAGGCGCGCTGGATTTCCACCAAGCGGGTTACCTGCTGAATGGCGTTGACGTTCGAACCCTCGAGAAAGCGATGCAAAACAACAGGTTCATCGACCGGGTCTATCGCGCCATCGGTTCGGAAACGCGTGTTTCCTTCGCGTACAAGCGCCTGCGTGTCAGCGACATTGAAAACACCCAGTTGGCCCAGCAACTGGCCATCGACACTCAGCGTTCCATCACTGCCGACATCAATCGATGCAGCGTCGGGCGGGATAAAGACCGGGGCACCATTGGCATCCAGAACCCGCGCGCCATCCATCGTGACCAGATCGCCTTCGGCATTCGGAGAAAAGCTGCCCGCCCGCGTCAGACGGTTGCCATCTGGGGTTTCAACCATGAAGAACCCGTCGCCTTCGATGGCGAAATCAAACTGCCCACCGGTCTCCGTCAACACGCCTTGTTGCAATGAGGTATTGCGTGCCTCGGCCCTGCTCATCGACAGCGAAGGGTTATTCGGCAGGTCCTGAACGAACTCCGAGAACACCAGTCCCTGCTGGCGATAGCCGGTCGTGTTGGCATTGGCGATATTGTTCGCCACCAGACGCATTTCGTTCATCAGCCCGGACTGGCGGGACAGGGTGACATAGGCGGTATCCATCAGCGACCTCCTGCAATCAATGGAACCAGCGTTCCGGTGAAAAACGTGACAAGGGTTTGGGTCATGAACCCCATCGAAATCCAGAACACGACAACGATGGCGATCAGTTTGGGAACGAAGGTCAGCGTCATTTCCTGAATCGACGTCAACGCCTGAAACAGGCCGACAATCAGACCCGAAACCAGGGCGACGGCCAGGATCGGGACGGATGTGATCACCGCGACCCAAAGGGCCTGGCGCACGATGTCATAGAAAAGACCTTCGCTCAGCATCGCGTCAGACCGGCATCCGCAGGATTTCCTGATAAGCCTCAACCACTTTGTTGCGGACAATCACAGCCGTCTCGACGGCCAGCTCGGTCTGCGCCAGCGCCTGCACCAGCGCATGAGGATCGGCTTGCCCGACCATTGCGGTCTGTGACATCTGCTCGCTGTGTTTCAGCGTGGCGGCAAAGTCCTGAAAACTCGCTTTCAGCCCCTGCGCCATCCCGCTGTGATCGGGATCGGCCTGTGTCGCGGGGCGTGCGCCGGCATAACTCTGTGCGGCGGTCAGGGATCGGATATCCATTCTGGTTGTCCTTTATTTTCTGAGCAATTCCATCAGCGACGACGACATCTGCCGCGTCTGATCGAACATCTTGAGATTGGCTTCGTAACTCCGCTGCGCCTCGCGCGCGTCAGCGATTTCGATCATCAGATCGACATTCGAACCTTGGTAGTGACCGCTTTCATCGGCCATCGGGTGTCCAGGATCGTAAATCCGGCTCAGGTCACGCCGATCCAGCTTTACGCGACCGGCCTGCACCATGTTCTGACCATCTTTCTCAACGGTCTCAAACGGCACCGTCTTGCGCCGGTAACCAGGTGTGTCCGCGTTCGAAATATTCTCGGACACGTGACGCAAGCGAGCCGCCTGTGCACGCAAGGCACTGGCGGATGCGGTCAGAGAATGGGAAAAATCGCTCATCTTCGCGCCCCCTTACCCACGACCCAGGCTGGTGCGCAGAACGTTCATTGAAGATTTGTAGATCGCCAGCGCGCGGTCATGCTGTCGTTTGACCTCGACCGATCTCAACATCTCTTGTTCAAGCGACACGCCGTTACCGTTGGGATCACCCGACGGAACCACCTCATGCTCAGCCCAGAGCTGCGCACCGGCACCGCCGTGCAGATGACCCTGCCGCGTTGCCGCCATGGACACGTCACGGCCGGAGGTTTCGAAAGCTTTTTGGAAGGCCTCAATATCGCGGGGCTGGTAGCCGGGCGAATCCGCATTGGCCATGTTGCGCGCAATAACTGCCTGCCGTTGCCCGGCATGGGTTGCCATTGCGTACGCTGTCTTAAAGACGTTCAGGTCATAGAACATCGGGGCTTCTCCCTCGATCAATTTCAATCAAGGCTTAACCCCGATTCCTTTAGAAACCGTTTCAGAACTCAGTTGGAGAACCCACGATGTCCGATCTCGACCCGATGCTTCTGAAACATGAATTCGACAGGATGACCGCGGTCCGCCATGTGGGCCTGGTCAGTGGTGTCGCGCAGGGCCTGGTCGAAATCAGCGGCTTGAACGCGCACGCTCGAATCGGAGATCTGCTGACGTTAAAGCGGCGCGCAGGGTCCGATCTTGCAGGTGAAGTGCTGCATGTCGGTGCCGACCATATTCACATGATACCGGGCGCAGCCCCCGATGGGGTCAGCCTGGGGGACAGGGTGTATCTTGACCCCTCACCTGTTTTCGCGCCGGGAATGCACTGGCTGGGGCGGGTCATCGATCCGTTTGGCAAACCGCTTGACGGGAAACCCTTGCTGAACGGGTCGCAGGATCGCGATATCATGCAGGCCCCTCCGCCAGCTGTAGAGCGCAAACCGTTAGGGGAACGGATGGCGACAGGTTTATCCGTCCTCAACACGATGCTGCCGATTGTGCAGGGTCAGCGCGTCGGGCTTTTTGCAGGGTCAGGTGTTGGGAAATCAACGCTGCTTTCGACGCTGGCGCGCGCGATGCAGGCCGATGTGGTTGTTGTGGCCTTGGTCGGCGAGCGCGGGCGCGAGGTCAACGAGTTCGTCGCCCACGCCATTGGTCCGGAAGCGATGAAACGCACATTGGTTGTGGCCGCTACATCGGATCAATCGGCCTTGGCGCGCAGGCGCTGCGCGTGGTCGGCTATGTCAGCAGCAGAATTCCTGCGCGATCAGGGGCTGAATGTTTTGTTTCTGGCTGATTCGGTCACCCGCTTTGCCGAAGCCCATCGTGAGATTGCCGTTGCCATGGGGGAATCTCCGTCTTTGCGAGGGTATCCTCCATCTGTCACACCCCTGATTGCCAATCTGTGTGAACGCGCAGGCCCGGGCACACACGATCAAGGGGATATCACCGCCGTGTTCAGCGTTCTGGTTGCGGGTTCGGATATGGACGAACCCATTGCCGACATCCTGCGCGGTGTTTTGGACGGGCATATCGTCCTTAGCCGCGACATCGCCGAACGCGGGCGTTTCCCGGCCATCGACCTCAGCAAATCCGTAACCCGCAGCCTGCCAGAGGCCGCGTCCGAGGCTGAGAACCTGATGATCAAGGAAACCCGCAAGCTTGTCGGCAGCTACGAGCAGTCCGAAGTGATGATCAAGGCCGGGCTTTACGCGGAAGGGTCAGACCCGCTGCTGGATCAGGCCGTGCGCATTCATGATGAATTGGACGCGTTTTTCGGCAAACCTGATTCTGAGGGGATCGAAAACAGCTTTAACCGCCTGTCCCTGATCCTGCGCCGCGCCTCGGCCGGGTTGCCTCGTTAGGGGAATTCCGAACAGTTTTAAGTGTTAAGGCCACCTTAAGACCTGCCCGTCTACGCCTGTAGTCGGGTGATAGAAAAGGTGGTGGAGATGGGTGCGCAATCCAATGCGGCGCCAATCATCATCAAGAAGAAGCGTGTATCAGGTGGCGATGGCCATCACGGTGGCGCGTGGAAAGTTGCGTATGCTGACTTTGTTACGGCCATGATGGCCTTCTTCATGTTGATGTGGCTGCTGAACGCAACAACTGAACAGCAACGAAAGGGGCTGGCGGATTACTTCGCGCCGACAATCCCGCTAAGCCCGGAATCCGGGGGCGGTGACGGGGCCTTTGGCGGCGACAGCATGTTGTCTGAAAAGACATTGTTGCGCGATGGCGTCGGCGCCACCAATACGCACGCCACCGAAGCAAATCAGGCGCGGGGCATCACCGGCATGGATGCCGATGGCGGCGGCAAAGGTGAAAAGGAAGATTTCACCACGCTCGAAGCGCAATTTTTGGGCCGAACCGGCGAAAGCGCGGTGTCGGATAAGCTGCTCAAGCACATTGTCACGCGGGTTACCGATGAAGGGCTTGTCGTGGAACTGTTCGACACCGACGACCAGCCCTTGTTTGAATCCGGGTCCGAGACGCCTACCCGAATCATGCGGGCGCTTGCCCTGATCATTGCCCGCTCTTCGGATCTGGTTACGAATTCGATTGCCGTTGAAGGCCATGTCAGCGCGTCTCCGGTCGTGCAGGTTCGCAATACGGCCTGGAACCTGTCCACGGCACGGGCACAAACGCTGCGTCAGTTGCTGCAAGACAAAGGCGTCGTGGCCAAACGTATGGATCGCGTCACGGGCCATGCTGATCGGAAACTGTTCACCGACAATCCGATGGCCGCACGAAACAACAGAATCGAGGTGATTTTTTTGCGCCAGCCTTAAAGGATAGGACGCATTTTATCTGTTAGCGCGCTGTTAAGGGCCTGCGCGCTACCTGTTGCATCAAGGATTGACGCAACAGAAAGGCGCACCGATGACCATTTCCTCTTCGCTGAATGCCGGTGTGGCGGCGTTGAAGTCCAACGCCAACAGGCTGGCCACGATTTCCGACAACATCGCGAACTCCTCGACCTATGGCTACAAACGGGTCGAGACGGATTTTCATTCGATGGTCACATCCGGACAGGGCGGCAGCTATTCAGCCGGCGGTGTGCGTACGACAAGCCAGCGCATGATCGATCAGCGCGGGTCGCTGGTGACAACCAGCAACTCAACCGATCTGGCCGTGCGCGGGCGTGGCATGTTGCCTGTGCGCCCCAGTTCGCAGATTGGCACCAACTCGAACGAGATGCTGCTGACCACAACGGGATCCTTCCGGACCAACGACCAAGGGTATCTTGTCACTGAATCCGGTCTGGTTCTTCTGGGGTGGCGCGCCGCAGCCGATGGGTCCATTCCATCCGTCCCCCGCGACACACCCGCCGCGCTTGAACCCATTCAGCTGAGCGTGAACCAGCTGTCGGGTTCCCCGACCACGGAAATGAAACTGCGTATGAACCTTCCCGCCACAGCAACTGATGCCGGGGCACCGGGCACCACGCAACCTTTGTCGGTCGAGTATTTTAACAACCTAGGCAAATCCGAAAGCGTCGATATCCAAATGGTCCCGACAGTTCCTGCAACCGGCAGCAGCAATGAGTGGACAATGACTCTGCGCGACTCGGCTTCGGGCGGCGCGGTGATTGGACAATACACACTAACCTTCACCGACAATCGAACTGCGGGCGGCACTCTGGCCAGCGTCACACCAGTTTCCGGTGGTGCCTACGACCCGGCAACCGGCAGCGTCATGGTTAACGTTGCGGGCGGCCCGATGGAGGTCAATATCGGACAGATCGGGAACGCCGATGGCATAACTCAATTGTCCGACACATTTGCGCCCGTGTCGATTACGCGCGACGGTTCTGCCGTCGGCACCATGACCAGCGTTCAGGTGGACGAGAAAGGGTATGTGTACGCCTTCTACGACACGGGCGTCAGTCGCAAGATGTACCAGATCCCGCTGGCGGATGTTCCCAACCCCAACGGTCTGACAGCACTGGACAGCCAGACCTACGCGCCATCGCGTGATAGCGGTACTTTCTTTCTCTGGAACGCAGGCGAAGGCCCAACCGGCGATCTCGTCTCGTTCGCGCGCGAAGAATCCACCACGGATGTGGCGACCGAGCTGACGTCGCTGATTCAGACACAGCGCGCCTATTCCTCCAGCGCCACCGTGATCCAGACGGTAGACGAGATGCTGCAGGAAACGACGAATCTGAAACGCTGATTCAGGCTCTGACCAAAGGAAAGGAGCGGCCTCATGAACATGTCGACGGCACTCAATAACGCATTGGGCGGGCTGACTGCGGCCAGTCGCGGGGCCGCCGTGGTGTCCGGTAATATCGCGAATGCCCTGACTCCCGGCTACGCGCGCCGGAGCCTTGAACTGACCACGAGTACGATATCCGGCAATGGTGTGCGCACAGTCGGTGTGGTCCGGCATCAGGATCCGGTTTTGACGGCCAACAGACGCTCGTCTGACGCTGATCTCGCCTTTCGATCGGCCGTGTCGGACTTTCATTCGCGCTTCAAACAGCTGGTGGGGTCCCCGGCCGACGGCCCTTCGCTGTCTACCCGCCTGTCGTCGTTGGAAAACAGCTTCATTAAGGCGGCCAGCCTGCCAGATTCAAGGGAAAGGCTGGATCAGATTTCGCGATCGGCCCGCGATCTGGTCAATGAGCTGAACACAGCATCAGAAGGTGTGCGGCAGGCTCGATCAGACGCAGATCGAAAGATCGGCACACAGATCGAAAGCCTGAATCAGACTTTGAAAGATATTGAAGACCTGAACGCGAAAATTCCTGCCATACAGAATTCTGGCGGCGACATCGGCGCTTTACTCGATCAGCGAAATGTCCTGATCGATCAGGTCAACAACCTGATCCCGGTCAATGTCGTGCCCCGCGCCAATGATCAGGTTTCGTTATATTCCGACGGTGGATTGATCCTGCTGGAAGGCAGGGCATCCGAGTTTACTTTTTCCACGACGGGTGAAACAAAGCCGCATATGACTGTGGCAAATGGCCTGTTGTCGGGGTTGCAGATGAACGGCAACCCGGTGCGGACCAGCGGGGTTGACGCTCAGATCCGCGGCGGGGCGCTGATGGCCCAGTTTAACATTCGCGACGAATTGGCGGTGGACGCGCAGGTCCAGCTCGACACCGTTGCGGGTGACCTGATTGAGCGGTTTGAAACCCCCGGGCTGGATCCGACTGCGCAGCCAACCGATCCCGGCCTGTTCACCGACGGTGGCAATCGGTTTGATCCGGCATCCGTTGTCGGGCTGGCTTCACGGATATCGATCAATTCGATTGTCGATCCGGACAACGGCGGAAGCAGCTGGAAACTGCGCGCAGGCCTGGGTGCCGCAACTGCGGGCGATCCCGGACAAGCCTCTCAACTGCGCGCTTTCGGGGGTATCCTGAACAACGCACGCCCAGTACCCGGCGGGCTTTTCGGCACGGGAAACATGCGCGCGGCCGAGTTGACTGAGGCTTTGTTGTCGAAAGCAGGCGCGCACGCGCATGCCGCAGATCAACGCAAGACCTTTGCAAACAGCGCCCAACAGCAAATGGCAAAGATCGAGGCTGAACAGGGCGTGGATACGGATCAGGAACTGCAACGCCTTATGCAGATCGAACGGACATATGCGGCAAACGCCCGGGTTATTTCGGTCGTTGATGAGCTAATGGAAACTCTTCTGAGGTTGTGACCATGAATTTAACGTCTATCGGTGATCTGGCACGGGGCATGACACTGCGCACCCGTGCCACGGATATCAAAACCCAGATCGAAACTCTGTCTCACGAGATGTCTACCGGGCAGGTACAGGACATTTCGGGCCGACTTGGCGGAGACTATTCGCAAATCCTGGACCTCGACCGTAGCCTCGCCAGACTCGATGCTTTTCGCGTCGCAACATCTGAGGCGGCCCTGTTCACGGATGCCATGCAGTTGAGTCTCAAAACCTTCGGAGATTCGGTTGGAGATATGACCGCGTCACTGCTGGCTTACGGAACTGCAAATCAGCCCGTAAATCATCAGCAAGCTTCGAGTCAGGCGAAGAATGAACTGGATACGATGATCTCGGCACTGAACACACGCGCCGGCGGGCGCAGCCTGTTTTCCGGTACAGCCACCGACGTGTCACCACTGCCCTCTGCGGACGATCTTTTAACCGCGCTGAAATCTCAACTGACAGGGCAGGTAACCGTCTCTGGTATCCGTCAGGCGGCAGATACCTGGTTCAACAGCCCAACCGGGTTCGATGCGACGTTTTATCAAGGAGCAAGCAGCTCGCTCGCTCCGATGCAGATATCTGAAAATGAAAACGTCACTCTGCCAATCACGGCAACGGACCCGGCATTCAAGGCAGCCCTCAAGGATGTTGCCGTGGCCGCACTGGCCACGGACAGCACATTGACACTTTCACCGGATCAACGCACTGCCCTATTCACGCAGTTGGGTGCCGATCTGGCCAACGCCCAGAACGCCACTGTGAAACTCCGGGCAGAGGTTGGCACTGCCGAGGCCCGCATCGAAGAGGCGGCAACGCGCAATTCAGCAGCTAAAACCAGCCTGGAGTTCAGCCGGAATAAGTTGATCGCAGCTGATCCCTATGAAACTGCGGCGAAACTGAAGACGGTGCAGTTTCAGCTGGAGAGCCTCTATTCGGTAACCGTTCGCAATGCGAACCTGTCACTGGTGAACTTTCTGAGATGAGGGCGCTGATACTTCTCCTTGTCTTCCTGCCCAGCATGGCCTGGGCCGGTGCGATCCGTCTCAAGGACCTCGTGGATTTCGACGGTGTTCGTGGCAACGACTTGGTCGGTTACGGCCTTGTCGTCGGTTTGAACGGAACAGGCGACGGGTTACGCAATGCGCCTTTCACCGAAGAGATTATGTCAAACATCCTTGAACGTTTGGGCGTCAACGTCACGGGTGAGGATTTCCGACCCAAAAACGTGGCGGCGGTTTTGGTGACCGCAAGCCTGCCACCGTTTGCAAGGGTGGGTGGGCAGATCGATGTCACGGTTTCCGCCATCGGCGATTCAAGCAGCCTGCTGGGTGGAACCCTGATCATGACCCCGCTCAACGCCGCCGATGGGCAAATCTATGCGGTTGCACAGGGCACGATCCTTGCAGGCGGTGTTTCCGCCGAGGGAGAGGCAGCATCGGTTGTCCGCGGTGTGCCGACCTCGGGCGTCATCCCGTCGGGCGCGCGAGTTGAGCGTGAGATAGATTTTGACCTGTCAACTCTGACGCAAATGCGCCTAGCTCTGAGAGAGCCCGATTTCACCACAGCCGCGCGTATCGAATCCGCGATCAACACCGAGTTCAACAGAGCGGTGGCGATCATGCGGGATTCAGGCACGGTTGAACTCAACGTCGCGGCGACCCAGGCGGTATCAACGGCCCACGCCATAGGGCGTATCGAAAACATTCTGGTCGAGCCCGAAGCCAAGGCGCGGGTGGTTGTCGATCAGCGGTCTGGCACCATTGTCATGGGGCAGGAAGTCCGCATTTCACGCGTGGCAGTCTCTCAGGGCAATCTGACGTTGACGGTTCAGGAGGCTCCGATTGCGGTACAGCCCAATCCGTTTGCCAGAGGTGAAACCGTGGTCGTGCCACGCACCATTGCCGGGATCGAAGAGGAAGAAGGAACCGGCCTCGCGGAAATCCCCGAGGCCACGACTCTGTCCGAGGTTGTCGCAGGACTGAATGCATTGGGCGTCTCACCTCAGGACATGATCGACATTCTGAAAACCATCAAAGCGGCCGGAGCCCTGCATGCGGAATTCATCGTCAGGTGAAGGGCATCACCATTCAAAAGGGCGCGCCGAATGCGCACCCTTGTCGCAACAGCCTATTTCGACTTCCAACTGTCCAACCAGCGCCGAAACCTGTTGTGACGTTCTTCAATGGCATCACCAGCCGCGTAAAGCCCGTCTTCCACGTTTTCGAGCATCGGGTCGATCCGGGCTTGCCGGAACCTGCGCCAACGGACCCAGAGCGCCCAAACAATAGCCGCAAACAGCGTCAGGAAGATGATATTGAACCAGGGAATGATCCGAACATCCGGCCCTTCCACATGTTTTATGAAGATTGCGTTCGGAAAGATCGACATGAATTCGTTGCGCCAGCCATAATGCGTGACCACCACCCAATCCGGGTTTTCCTTGGTCGATTTCGCATCATTGGCCTCGGTATACAGGTTCGCCGTATCGAACTTGAAATAGGGCGGCCAGCCCCAGCCGGTATCTTCGTTTCGGTACACGATGGGTTTGCCGTTGGCCCGCACCGCCTGAATGAATTGCACATCCCGATTGGACAGGCTGGTGGATTGATCTTCGGGCTCGGACCAGAAAATCCGGGTCCAGTCGTTCAGATCCTGCCGTTCTTCATAAGTGTTGACGATGCGCACAATGTCATGCTGCGGCAGGGAATACTGCAGGATCACGGCAATCGTGCCCCAGAAAATGATAATGAACGCCCATTTCACATAGGCCATGCCTAAACCCTCACATGTAATTCACAATGTAGATCAGCGCGCCAATCGCCACCCACGGCACAATATAGACACCCAGGATCAGTTTACGCCGGAACGAATTGTCATACACATGCAATCCGCGTTCGACAAAGGCTTCTTTGTTGCCCGTCTTGCCCTTTTCGTCCCACCAATCCTCCAGTTTGCGCCGCCGCACGCCACGCGAGTAGAAAGACAACCCGACATAGGCAATCGTCTGGATCACCAGCAAGATCAGCAACAGGCGCAATAATCCGAACATATCACCCTTTCCTCACTGAACCCCACGGACCGACCCGAGCGATTACGTCATCGCTGACCCGGTCATCACCGCTCATATCCGGCTCGTGCCCGAACAGCGCAGCGCGGGCACCTTGCTTGTCCACCTGATACTCGCGCTCGAGGAAGTCGGCAACATAGGCCTTCTTGCTCTCGGGCCAACCCGAATAGGTGCTGTAGAACAGCTCTTTATGGCAGATGAACATCTGGCGCGGGTCCAGAGGGGCCATTTCGGACAGCAACATGTTAACCAGATCGCGGTTCGGCGTGTTGGCCGCGCGAAGCGTGTAGAAATAGGCCGGATGGTCCGAGGTGATGCGCGGCCACGGCCCTCCGTCGGTTGCCCAACGCAGCAGTTGCGCGAGGCCGTGATACGCCTCGGGCAGACGATCCGCGTGATTGCGGGCCAAACGGCGCATGTCGCTGCGATCCAACCCGGTCAGATCGACATCGGCATCTGCGGCGGCGGCCACGGTCAGGAAATCCATCTTCTGCTGCAGGATCGCGGCGGCATCCACTCCGCGTGCTTTGACAATGGGTTCGACCAAATCATTGTAGTCCAGAAACTTGGCAATCTGGTTCCGCTGCGTCGGGTCAAAGATGTACTTGATCGGCAGGTCGTCGGGTTTTTCGCCCATGCAGATCGCCGCCGGGTGATCCATGTCCGGGAACAGATACAGCCCGCCGAAATGCGCCGTCCAGAAATTGCGCTGCTCAAACGCGGTATGTCGCAGGCGGACGGGATTGCGAGTGACATCGCCGGTTTCCTTGGCGGTCTCGATCATCTTCGCGATCAGCACGTCGTCGAACCAGGCGTCCTCTTCGGTCTTGAAGCGTTCAACCATTCCCGCCAGTTGCTGCGCCTTGCGTAGGGTGCCGCCTGCAGTGTCAGCTTCAATCTCGATCTTCCGCAAGTTGAACAGATCGCGGGGCGTAGTAAGTTTGATGACCGAGTTCACCAGCTCTCCGGCCACCGCATCGGTAGCAGTCAGGGCAAACAACTGCGCCTCGTTCATCTCGATGAACTCGCGCAGGATATCGCGAGAGGTCGAGAATTTGACGTTCAGCAAAGGCGCGCGTTTCTGCTCGGTCGTCAGCAGAATGAACTGCCGGTTGACCCCGTTGGGGTTGAGGTAGAGCTCATCCTCCAGCTCAATCCCCACCTCCGGCGAATAGCCCGAGATATCCACATGGAAATCCGTCAGCGCCGTGGTCTTGCCCGCCAGATGCTGCAGCGCGCGGTTATACCGCTCGACCAGAGCCGGGCTGGAGATGTGAACGAGATTGCCGAACATCAGGCCTTTTTTGATGAGGCGGATCATTGGCGCTCTTTCTGTCGGGCAATCGTTTCCTCGACATTCCAGAGAAATTCTTCCTGTTGAGCCATTCGGACCAAATTATGTTCCAAAAACATGTCACTATTGCCGGATCGTCGGCGGCTGATCGAAAGCGTTGCCAGACAAAACAAGAGACTCAAGCCCAATATTACCCAAACTCCAACACTTCCGGACGTTATAGAAACAAGAACAATGAATATGGAAACTGCCCACATGCTTAGAAAATAGTCTAAGCTATCTACACCTCGCGCCAAAACGAGTGATACCGATACTAGAGCGAGGGGAACGATAGTGAAAAACAAAGCCACGGAAATCAATACTGCGCGAAGTCTAAGTCGGTTCAGTTTTCTTGAACCTGTTTTTCCTATACGCCAACCAACAAGGCAGGACACCGCCATGCTGGATACGACGAAGATAAGAACTTCCAGACCGCCGCTCACCCCTTCCCCTCCAAATACCGCCGCTTGGCCTCTTCCATCCGGCCCATCTCACGCACCGCGTTTTCGATGGCAACCTCGTCGCTCTTGTCGGCATAGCGGAATTCGCTGTCGGCGTAGCGGTTGATTTCCTGGATCACCATCTCAACCGTGATCGGCTGGCGCAGGTCCTCGATCATGGCCTTCTTGGTGTCGTAGTCGCGGAACAGAAACAGGTCGGGGTTTTCCATCCATTCGTCGGGCAGTTCGAAATCCATCGCACGGACCTTGACCGCGTCGGTGATGTTCTTGATGGCGCGGCCGGTAAAGCGCTCATCCGCCTGCTGGATCGCCTTGAGGTAGGTGCCCAACTTGGCAATCGTGTCCATCTGGCCGATCTCGCCGGAAACCCGGTCATAGACCTGCAGCAAGGCATCCTCATGCGGGCGGGCGTGGCTTTCGAAACTGGCGGCGACGGCCTTTTTGATCTCCTGCGCGGCATAGGCGTCGTGCTCGCCCAGCGGGATGTCGTGGTTGCGGCCCATCAGCAGGTGCAGGATGTCGATGTAATCCTCGCGCGTTTGCGGCCCGTCCACCAGAAACCGCGCGCCCGCCCGCTGGCGCAGGGCATCGTCCACATTTTCGGGGTAGTTGGAGAACATGCCAAAGGTGCAGTTGCCGCGCACGACGGTGTTGGCGCCCGCAAAGCTCTCCATCAGAACGGCAGTGATCTCCAGTTGCCCGGCCGACGATTGCCGGTCGCCGCGTTTACCCGCAAGCTGGTCGATATCGTCGATGGTGCCAAACCCGATGACCGAGGGGTCGATGATCGTGTTGATAAAGGCCTTGGCGTTCTGACCGGACTTGCCCTGATAGCTGTCGATATTGTCGGTGCTCAGGTTCTGATAGCGGAACGGATAGCCCGCGTTCTGGCAATAGTCGTTGATCAACCCGGCCATCATCTGGATCAAGGTGGTCTTGCCGGTGCCCGGTTTGCCGTCTCCCATGAAGGTGAAAATAAACCCTCCAAGCTCGGCAAACAGATTCAAGCGGCGGTCGAAATCATAGGCCATCACCATCTTGGCCAGCTTCATCGCCTGATACTTGGCAATATGGTTGCCGACCACCTCGTTCGGTTTCTTGAACGTCATGGTCAAGGTGGTGGATTTGGCCTTGGAGGCCGGTTCGAAGCCCCTAATCGTCAGGTCATCCGCCTCGATATGCCACGCGGCGTTCTGGAATGGGGCCAGATAGCCTGCGGATTGGGCGCGCAGGGCGGATTTTTCCATCAGTTGCTCAGCATAAGCGCTGGTGGCCGCGATCAGATGTGCGTCGTCAGGGGCGTGTTTGGCGAGCGTTTGATCCAACTCCCACAACGCACCATGCAGGGCGAGTTGGCCGTTGTCGGTCAGAACCTCTTCGACCTCGCCGATATCAACGGTGGTTTCGCCCAGATGCGAGGACATCAGATAGGCCAGCGCATTGCCAAAAGTATGCGACGTAATCAGAGCCTCTGCTGTCAGCAACTCCGAGAATTCGGTTTTGCGCGCGGCTGGCAGATCCCTGGCCAGATTGGCGCGTTTCAGATCGGCCAGCGGGGTCTGGTCCGCATAGGCCTCGGCGACTGCCAGGGCGATGGCAATAGCGCGACGGATTGCCTGCTGCGTGGTGGCCTGCGGCGGCGAGACAAGCGCATCACCATCATCCGAGGCCTCGATCCGTTCCACTAGGTGCACCCCATCGGCCCGCACCGTACGCCGAGTCACCAGACCCGGAGTCGTCGACCGGAACCGCCGCCCGGTCGACACACCCGAAGACCGCTCCACCGCCACATCAACCGGTTTCGCAATCCGCGGCGCGTGTTCGAATCCGTTTAGCAAGGCGGTCGCCGCCGAATAATGCTTGCGAATATCGTCTTCCCGCAATTCCATCTGATCAGACGTCAAACTCATCTCAAAAACCGCCCATTCTTCTTCTGTTCAAAAATACCTCCGCCGGAGGCAAAAAATCTAATAGCGCAACACCTGCCCAGACTTACTGACGACAAACTTGCGAACATCGGCAAAGCCCGGCGGGTTGCGTTCCGCCAGCACCTGAAACGGCCGCTGAGGCAGGATGATCGACCGCTGCGTGCGCGTGGCCCCGGTCTCAGCCCCTTGTCCACCGAACGGGTCCAGCGCGAACACCTCACGCTCAACAGTCGAAAACCATCCGGCGCGTTCTACGACCACATCTTCGCTCTCCAGCTCTTCCGTGGTCCAGGCCAGCGCCCAGTCCTGACCCTCGGGCGCCTGCGCGTCCTCAAGCACCTTCCGAAGCGGGCCGGTCTGCTCGGTATAGGCCGAGGAATACATCGGCCCCACGTGGATGCGGCGCAGGTGTTTGGGATGCAGGTCGTCGAAATCCTGATCAAAGCCCTTGGCGATCGTCACCAGTTTCAGCCCGCCCAGCGATTGCGCCATCAGATGCGCCTGTACTTCGGGCCAGCGGCGTTGGTCTTTCGGCAAAGCGGTCTTGCCGCTGTCCTCAAGCTGCATCAGATAGATGACCGGCAGATTGATCTGGCTGTCATAAACCGCCCAATGGATCATGAACTTGCGCCGCTCGCCCTCATTCCCGATCCAGTGACATTCCGGATCGTTACGCGCCCAGAACAACTGACCTTTCAGCAATTCCTCATAATAGAGCCTTTGGGACAGCGCGAATTGCAGCTTGGTGGGGATCTCCTGATCACCGATGATCGTCCGAACCATATCGGTTTTCAGGTCGTCTTCCGAAGGCATATTCGCCAGATGCACCTGCGCCTGCTGCGCGTCATTGGCCATGGTCAGCAACTCGGCCGCCACCGGAAAGCCGCTGTCACGCTTGTCCATCGCGAGGCTGCCAAAGAACCGCCCCGTGTCGCGCCCGACCAGTAGGTACTTCATGGAAAGCGCGCGAAAGGTGTAGAGCAGCCCCGAGAGGTAGCGCGACACGATCCGCACCTCTTGTTTGCTGATCGCACCCTCGGCCTCCATCGTCGCGGCCACGCGCAGGAGGTGGACGGTGATTACCTCAAATTTGCGGAAATAGCGGCGCGAGGCGAAGGTGTCGGTCAGGCCGACATGGTCTTGGGTGGGGTTAGTCATTATCCACGCGCTCTTTTCTTTGTCGGCGACCGAACAACTTCTCATCAAGCTGTTCAAGCTTGATGAGACCGTTGGTGAACAGAACGCAGAGGCAGAATGTCACCAAAAGAACACCCGCTATCAGCACAAGTTTAATCACCAAATGATCTGGCATCCAATTAGCTGTCAGAAGAAGCAAAATTAGGAACCCGCCAAAGACAACAAAGAGAATCCCTATCCTGAACCTGTCGCGTATTCCTTTTGGCTTGCCTTTGGAACGGAACGTCACTGAAGCGCCTCACCCCCCATACAAATTCTTATCATGCTTCTCGACAATCGAGGCGAACCGGCGGGCAAAGCGTTCGTCTGCCTTGGCCTTTTTCTCCAGCACGTCGCGGGCAAAGACCATGTGGTCCTCATGCGCCTCAAGCATGTCAGCCATTTTCTGGTTGGTCGCGGTGCCGATGGCGGCCATTGCCGTCTGCGCCTCTTGGTCGGTCTGCACGCCGATCTCGTTGATGCGATGGGCCACGTCCTGCTGCTGCGCGGTTTTCAGCGATTTGGTCAGGGCGTCATACAGTACCACGCGTTGTTGCGTGTCTGTCTGCAGCTTGTTGATCAGCACCATTTGCGTCGCCGCCTGGTTCTGTAACGAGTCGACCCAGGTCTTGCCCTTTTCAATATAGCGCTCGAGCGTTTGCGACTTGGCCAGTTTGACCTGTTCTTCCTGAACCTTGGCGTTGTATTGCTTGTTCAGTTCGGCCAGTTCGGTTTCCAGTTGCGTGCGCGCGGCGGCGTCCTGTTCGACGCTGATTTTGTTTTCAAGCGTGATGATTGTTGGGTCCATGCCCTGAATCTCGGCCCGCAGCGCCTCGAGTTCCGCAACAGTCGCCTCGCGGTCGTCCAGCGTGACCGTCAGGTTGTCTTCGACCTTCACGCGCTGTTCTTCCAGTACCGACAGCTGCCCTTGCAGCAGTTTCACGATCACATCCGACTTGGCGATCAGGTCCTGCAATTTGTCGTCGATATTGGCGGTGCGCATACGCTCCTGCCGCATCGACTCGGATTTGCCCTTCGAGAAAATACCAACGAACGTTTCCCACCCGGATTTCGAGCGCATCTCGTCGAAATCCTTGGAAAACGCGCTGGTGACATCGTCCAGACCCATGATCAGCTCGGCGATATTGGCATTCATCACCTCGGTATGGGCGTGCACATCCTCAAGCGTGGCGTTTTCGATGTCGATATCCGCTTCGGCTGTGCCAATCTTGGCCCGCGCGGCTTCAATCCGCGAGGTCAGCCCTTCGATCTGCGACTGGCTTTCACGAACTTTTGCCTGAGTCTCTTCAATCAGGGCCTCAAATTGTTGGTTCGACATCTTTGCTATCCCTTTTTTCTTTATGCACCCAATAAGATAGGGAATGTTACGTTCATTTACATCCCCTATAGGCTGTGAATCCGGCAAAGAGTGGCAAACTCACCCAGAAAAAGAAAGCAGGTATCGTCGATCAATCGGGTTCGAAATCAGATGACTTCATTAACTTAACATATTAAGTTTCTATTGATCAAACCTGGATTGATTCCACATCCAGAGTGGCCATAGACATTTGCGTTCCCACTTGATTGGGTGCGCCCTATACACATCCCGCCGGAGGCTTATCATGCTGGACGCAACAACCGATCTGAAATCGATCTTGAAAAACCCTGATCTACTGGCGACCAAAGCCTATATTGGCGGTCAGTGGGTAGACGGAGACAATGGCACTTTCGCCGTGACGAACCCTGCACGTGGCGATGTGGTCGCCGAGGTCGCAGACCTGAGCCGCGCGCAGGTGGCCGGTGCGATCGCGCAGGCAGAAGCGGCGCAGAAGGAATGGGCCAAGTTGACCGGCAAGGAACGCGCCGCGATCCTGCGCCACTGGTACGACCTGATGATGGAAAACGCCGAGGATCTGGGCAAGATCCTGACCGCCGAACAGGGCAAGCCGCTGGCCGAAGCCGTTGGCGAGATCGGCTATGGCGCGTCCTTCATCGAGTTCTTCGGCGAAGAGGCCAAACGCGTGTACGGCGAAACCATCCCCGGCCACCAGCGCGACAAGCGGATCATGGTGCTGAAACAGCCCATCGGCGTGGCGGCCTCGATCACGCCGTGGAACTTCCCCAACGCGATGATCACCCGCAAGGCCGCCCCCGCGCTGGCCGCCGGGTGCGCCTTTGTGGCCCGGCCAGCGACGGAAACGCCGCTGTCGGCCCTGGTGCTGGGCGTTCTCGCCGAACAGGCCGGCATCCCGGCGGGTGTGTTCAACGTCGTGCCGTCCTCCAGCGCCAGCGAGATCGGCAAGGAATTCTGCGAAAACCCCGGCGTGCGCAAGCTGACCTTCACCGGCTCGACCGAAGTGGGCCGCATCCTGCTGCGTCAGGCCGCCGATCAGGTCATGAAATGCTCGATGGAGTTGGGCGGTAATGCGCCGTTCATCGTGTTCGACGACGCCGATCTGGACGCCGCTGTCGAAGGCGCGATGCTGTGCAAGTTCCGCAACAATGGCCAGACCTGCGTCTGCGCCAACCGCATCTATGTGCAGGCCGGTGTCTATGACGCATTCGCCGCCAAGCTGAAAACGGCGGTGGAAGCGCTGAAAATCGGTGACGGCTTGTCCGAGGGCACCACCACAGGGCCGCTGATCAGCACCGAAGCGGTTGAAAAAGTGCAGGACCACATTGCCGACGCGACCGCGCAGGGCGCCTCGGTTCTTACCGGCGGCTTGCCGCATGATCTGGGCGGAACCTTCTTTGAACCAACAATCGTCACCGGCGTGACGCAGAACATGAAAGTGGCGCAGGAAGAAACCTTTGGCCCGCTGGCCCCGCTGTTCAAATTCGAAGACGAAGATGACGTGATCGCGATGGCCAATGACACGATCTTTGGTCTCGCGTCCTATTTCTACGCCAAGGACCTGAGCCGCGTCTACAAAGTGGCCGAGGCGCTGGAATACGGCATCGTTGGCGTGAACACCGGCATCATCTCGACCGAGCTTGGTCCGTTTGGCGGCGTCAAGCAATCCGGTCTGGGCCGCGAAGGCAGCCATCACGGCATGGAAGACTATCTTGAGATGAAATACGTCTGCATGTCGGTCTGATCCGATAAGGCCCTGGCGCAAGTGCGCCGGGGCCACCCAGTTTGTCACAAAACTGCAAACAAACCGTCACATCCCTGCAATGACCCGCGTTCATCCCCCTTGCAGCCAAGCAAGAGAGGATACCAACCGATGTCATTGCGCTGTGTTTGCCTGACATCTGCCCTTGCCCTGACCGCCGGGCAGGCCGTGGCAGAGATGAATTTCAACCGAATTGCGTCCTTCCCCGTCGTCAAGAGTATGGCCGATGGGGCCGATACCAGCCGCGAAACCTCGCCCGAGATCATCGCGGCGACCGCGGATGGCATGACGCTTGTTTACACCGACAGCCCACTGGGCGTGATCGGCATGGTCGATATCACCGACCCTTTGAACCCGGCCCCTCTGGGCGCGATGGACGTCGGTGGCGAGCCGACATCCGTAGGCATCGTCGGAGCGACGGCCTTTGTCGGCGTGAACACCTCGGAAAGCTACACCGCCCCATCGGGCAAGCTGATTTCGGTCGATATCGCGGGTAAGGCGGAAACCGGCACCTGTGATCTGGGTGGCCAACCCGACAGCGTCGCCATCGCCCCCGACGGCAGCTTTGTCGCCGTGGCGATCGAGAACGAGCGCGACGAAGACCTGAACGACGGCATCATCCCGCAACTGCCCGCCGGATCGCTGGCGCTGGTTCCGTTGAAAGATGGTACACTGGATTGCGCAGGCATGAAGATGGCTTCGCTGACCGGCCTAGCCGAAGTTGCGCCGACTGACCCCGAGCCGGAATTCGTGGACATCAACACTCTGGGTGAGACAGTCGTTACCTTGCAGGAAAACAACCACATCGCGGTCGTCGACAAAGTCGGCAACGTGGTCAGCCATTTCTCGGCCGGTAGTGTCGATCTGGAAGGCATAGACGCCACCGACGAACGCGGCGCGCTGATCTTCACCGAAAGCCAACCGGGCCGACTGCGTGAACCGGACGCGGTGAAATGGATCGATGACAACCATTTCGCGACCGCCAATGAAGGCGACTATGAGGGCGGCTCGCGCGGTTGGACGATCTTCCACAAGGACGGCACCGTCGTGTACGAGAACGGCACCGAGTTCGAAAAGGCCATCATCCAGATCGGCCACTACCCCGACAAACGCTCGGACAGCAAAGGGGTCGAGCCGGAAAGCGTGACCGCAGCGACCTTTGGCGGTACGCCGATGATCTTTGTGGGGGCCGAGCGCGCCTCGGTCGTGGGTGTCTATGACGCTACTGATCCGGCGAACCCGGTGTTAAAGCAACTGCTGCCCTCGGGCGTTGGCCCCGAAGGTTACGTCGCCATCCCCGAGCGCAACCTGCTGGTATCCGCTAACGAAAAAGACCTGATCGAAGATGGCGGCCCGCGCGCGCATGTCAGCATCTTCGAATATCAGGACGCCCCGGCTGCTTACCCGCACCTCACCTCGGAAGGCGCGGATGAGTTGATCGGATGGGGCGCTCTGTCCGGTCTGGTCGCAGATGAGGACGGCATGATCTACGCGGTCAATGATAGCTTCTACGGTTTCCAGCCCTCGATCTTCAAGATCGACCCCAGCCAGCAGCCCGCCCGCATCGTGGACGTGATCCGTATCCACCGTCAGGACGGGAACCCGGCGCAAAAGCTGGATCTGGAAGGTATCACGCTGGACGGCAAGGGTGGTTTCTACGTCGCCTCAGAAGGCCGCACCGACCGCGTCATCCCGCACGCGATCTACCACGTCTCAGCGGATGGGCTGATCAAGGACCGCAAGGGCGAGATCGGCCTGCCGCCTGAACTGATGGCCGTCGAAAAGCGCTTTGGTTTCGAAGGCATCACCAAGGTTGGCGACACCCTGTGGATGGCCGTTCAGCGCGAATGGAAAGACGACCCCAAGAACCATGTGAAACTGGTCGCCTACAATCTGGACACCAAGGAATGGGGTGCCGTGCACTACCTCAAGGCGGACCCGGAAAAAGGCTGGGTTGGCCTGTCGGAAATCGTGGCCTATGGTGACCATGTCTATGTCATCGAGCGTGACAACCAGCATGACCACCGCGCAGTGACCAAAAAGATCTACCGCATCCCTTTGTCCGAGATGACCCCGGCCCCGTTGGGTGGGGAACTGCCCGTGGTCAGCAAGCAAGAGGTCCGCGACCTGCTGCCCGACCTAACCTCGACCGGCGGCTACGTTCTGGACAAGATTGAAGGTCTGGCCATTCTACCTTCGGGCGAAGCGTTCGTGATGACCGACAATGACGGTGTCGACGATGCCTCGGGCGAGACGATGTTCTGGTCCATCGGGTCGGTGACGGCCGGGAATTGACCAACTTGCAAAACCTTGAGGGACCCCGCACGAAGTTGTGCGGGGTCGCTTTGGTTTTGACGTCGGCTTTAGAACCCAATCTGGACATTGACGAGCGGCTATGCCCACTGTGAGCCATGTCGCTGACGGAAGACCTGAAGCAAATTCTAGAAATTGCCCTGCCAACCGATCCCAGCTTTCGGCGGGTCGAAAAGCCCGCGATAGACAGCTGCATTAGTGACAGCCGGCGATACGCCTTGGAGGGCTCTGTTGAAGCCTTTCTGTTGTCCGCGATGCGCCTATTGGCACTTCCCGAAAATGGGCACACACGGCTGATCCCGAATAATGCGATCTCGGTGCTACCGCTGAGGTTCGTGAGCGTGGGGCGTTCAGTGCACCTCATTGCGGCGGCACCGGGGGTAACTGCACCCCGAGGAGAGTTGATAGCAGTCAACGGTGCAGCTTTGAGCCGAATTGAAGCCGCTGCGGAGAAATTTCTGGCGGGCACGCGTCAAAGAAAACGGGTCATTGGGCCGATTCTTCTGGCATGGCCGTACGCTTTGTCACGTTTGGGGTTTTCGTCAAACGGCGGTACGACAGAATATCGTGTGCAGGACGAAAATGGGCAGATAACCAATCTGAAAGTGGCAAATGAACATACAGTTCCTGCATCGACGCTCTACCCGAGAAACGAGCACGGCAGAGCCGACCCGAACTGGGAACCCGAAACCTTTGCAGAGATAAAAGACTGGCAAGAGCTTGGGCTTTCAATTCAGTTGCCAAGTTTCTTTGATCCGAGCGAAAGTGCTCTGTCCAAAGCCATCTCAGATGCAGCGGACCGCGTGGGCGCCTGCCCAAACAAAACGCTCTTAATTGACGTTCGCGGAAACACCGGCGGCGACTTTCTTCTGACGATGCCTTTGATCGACGCGATCTCGCAAAACGCAAACAAGCAGGTAGTTGTGCTTGTCGACAAATTCACGTTTTCCGCAGCGATCGTGTTTGTAGCCATCCTTAAACATCGTTTGGGAAATAGGCTCAAACTCATCGGGGAAGAAATGGGCGACGGGTTGATGTTCTTTGCCGAGGGTGGAGTGCTCGATTTACCTACGAGCGGAGCGGTCGTTCGATACTCATCAGCCTTTCACGACTGGAAAAATGGAACGTCTGACGAAACCACACCGCCCGAGATCACTCGGCAAATCGTACCCGCAGGAGCACTGAATTTGGATTTGGAATGGGTCGTAAGACCTGCAGATGAGGATGCACAAGGCGCGTTCTATCAGCGAGTTCTCAACAGCATGAGCGATTAGACCAACGGCCGGTAAGTCCACTTAGCGAACATCCTGATGCTGCAAAAACATCGCCCCGCGTCTGGAGGAACGCGGGGCGGGTGTTGCGGCAGTCAGGGAGGAGGCGACCGCCGCAGAACGTTAAGGCGTGTTAATTGACGGCCTTGGCGTCAACTACGTCCTTCTCGATAGCTTTGGCCGAAGTGATCTCGATCCGGCGCGGTTTTAGGGCCTCGGGCACTTCGCGCTTGAGGTCGATGTTCAGCATTCCGTTTTCGTGGCTGGCACCGGTGACACGAACGTGGTCGGCCAGCGCAAAACGACGCTCGAACGCGCGGGTGGCGATGCCACGGTGCAGATAGCTGCGGTCCTTGTCTTCAGCGGCTTTCTTACCAGCCACAACCAGTGAGTTTTCCTTCACTTCGACAGACAGGTCATTTTCCGAAAAACCGGCAACAGCGACCGAAATGCGGTAGGTGTCGGCATCGGTTTTTTCGATGTTGTACGGGGGATAGCTGGGTTGAGCCACGTCGCTGGTCAGAACGCGATCCATCATGTCGGCGATCTGGTCAAAACCAATTGTGGCGCGGTGCAGCGGTGCAAAATCAAAAGTACGCATGTGTCGTATCCTCATCCTTGAGCGATTTACGATATGTGCCCTCCGACTGGACGGGCGATTACAGTTACCAGACCCCGTTGTGGCGATCCGATACACATCACATGGGTAGCGATTTAACCGAGTTCAACCCCCGCCAGAGCTGATGAATTTCGCGCCCGATCCGGACTTGCCCGATCCAACCTGCAACCGGCGGATCGACGCCTTTGGCTGCGGTGCATCGCGCCGCATAATCGCCTTGAGCTCGGCGACAATTCCGTCAAGCTCCATGCCGAACCCCACCTTTCTGCGGCCGTTCGTGCCTACGGCAGAAACCACCGACAGGATCTGCCAGCGCGAACCGTTTTTGGCCAGAATGGCGGACCCGGATGACCCGAAAGTAATGTCGCAATCAAAGGTGATTAGGCCCTGCCTGCGGTCGATGATACGGCATGACCGCTCTCGTGTGATCGCCTCGGATCGCCCTCGCCCATATGAAGCGATGCTGATTTCGTTGCCCTGAACGCGACCGCTGTGCAGCGCAAAAGGGTCCGCGATTGAATATGGAATAGGATCGTTCAGCCGCATCAGGGCCACATCCATCTGGACACCTTCAGGCGAAAGTGGATTCTTGGAGCCATAGCTGGGGTGAACCGCAATTTGCGTGATCTGACGATCGGCCAGAGCGTTACCATTGCTAAGACCCGCGCGAAAGGTGATGTCCTGAGGCGCATATGTTTGCCCGGTGCGGCGATCCACGGCGCAATGCGCGGCGGTCAGAACCATATCCTGAGCGATCAGCGTGCCAGTACAATAGGATCCATCGCCGACATCCAGTCGCCCGATCGCCTCCCAACCATACAGGTCATTCCGGTCTGTCAGCTTGCGTTTGTTGGCTTGCGCATAGGACGCGGTCGCCAAAACACTCAGGCCCAAAACCACGCTCCAGAAGACTTTTTTCATGGCCGAATGAACCTTGCGCCGATGTTCTTGTTTGATCCCGACCCGGAGGTTGACAGCCCAAATCCACGCCCTGCAGAAAGCTCGTCGCGCAGCAATTGCAGCGAATGCTCGACCGCGGTGCCAATCGCAACGCTTTGACCGTCCATACTGGCCTTGGCCGCAACGACTGAAACGATCTGAGGGCGCGCACCTTCAAAGGAAAAAACCGGGGCACCGGAGGATCCGAAATCGACGTCGCAGGACATGACCATGACGCCTGCCTGTTTGTTCATAACCGAACAGACCTGTTGCAGCGACGGGGCCTCGGACCTGTCATGTGCATAGGACACGACGCCGACCTCAGCGCCCCGGCGGGGCTGGTCCCCCGACTCGAAGGGAATGACGGCGGTGTTCCGGATCGGCTGCCACAGCTCGATCAGAGCGACATCTGCGCTTACGCGGTCCGTCGAGGAATCTACATTGTATTGATAGTCTGGATGGACAACGGCTTGTCGGGCCGTCCTGTAGGCCAAAGCCCGCCCCAATCGCCATCCGGCCAGAAACTCGATATCGGACGGGTTGATCCTTTGTCCGGACACTTTGTCGAACAGGCAATGCGCTGCCGTCAGGACAAGGGTCGGAGCCACCAGAGTGCCGGTGCAAAACCCTTTGCCAGCAATGTCCAGCCGCCCGACAGCCATCCATTCGCGCCCGGAATCTGAAGTCTCCAGGCTTTCCAGCCTGGTGTCCTGCGCTGTGGCCGCCATCGGCAAGACACAGAGCACAATCACCTTGATCCAGTTGCGCACGCGGTTCTCCGGGATTCACTCCGACGCACTTGTCCTACGTGCCGCGTTGGGCGAAAATAGGGCGGTCAGCGACTAAGGGAATTTCCTGAGGAATTGATGCGAGTCAGCATCAGCCCGTTTCACCGCACGACGGGTACTGGGTCTCCTGTCCGCTGCAAGGCCGGTGGCATTGGCCCACCTGTCGCCCAGTCCAGCAACTCGACGGTATGAACAATCGGCAGGCTCGTACCGGAACCGATCTGCATCATGCACCCGATATTGCCTGCCGCGATGATATCGGGCTTCTTCGCCTCCAACGTTCTGACTTTGCGCTGTTTTAATTGTCCCGAGATGTCCGGCTGCATCAGGTTATACGTTCCGGCGCTTCCACAACACAGGTGGCTGTCGGTGGGCTCAATCACCTTGAATCCCGCGCGTTTCAACAAGTCTTTGGGATAGCTTTTAATCTTCTGCCCATGTTGCAACGAGCAGGCCGCATGATAGGCAACCGTAAGGTCCTTATCGCGCCCCTCGGGCAATTTCAGTTGCATGACCAGTTCACTGATATCCATCGCAAGGCCCGAGACGCGTTCCGCATCACTGGCGAGTGGGTCGTTGCGGAACATATGTCCGTAATCCTTGACCGTTGTGCCGCAGCCAGAGGTATTGATGACAATGGCATCCAATCCATCACCATCCATCTCGCGAATCCAGGCTCTAACATTGGTCTCTGCAGCTTCATGGCTGTTCTTCACTTTACCCATGTGATGGGTCAAAGCCCCGCAACACCCGGCCCCCTCAGCCACCACAACCTCACATCCCAACCGGGTCAGCAACCGGATCGTGGCATCATTGATATCGGTATTCAGCGCTTTTTGCGCACAGCCCGTCATCAAAGCCACGCGCTTTTTCCGGTCTCCCTTTGGCGCAAAGCTCTGCGGATCATCGTTGCGGCTGACTGGTGGGATGAGTTTGGGCGCCATGTCCAGCATTGCTCGCAACCGGGCATCAGGCATCAGGAACCGGAAAGGACGGCCCAGTTTCGCGCCGATCAGGGCCCAACGGAACCGCATCGGATAGGGCAGGATCTGCGCCAGAACCCAGCGCAACATGCGATCCGACAACGGGCGTTTGTAATTCGCTTCGATGTATTCGCGCGCGTGATCGACCAGATGCATGTAATGCACACCCGATGGGCAGGTGGTCATGCAGGACAGACAAGACAGGCACCGATCAATATGTTTGACCGTCTTTTCGTCCGGCACACGCTCATTTTCCAACATGTCCTTGATCAGGTAGATACGCCCGCGTGGACTGTCGAGCTCATCCCCAAGCACCTGATACGTGGGGCAGGTGGCCGTACAAAATCCACAATGCACACAACTGCGCAGAATCTCGTTCGAGCGCTGGATTGCCGGGTCCTGCAACTGCTTTTCAGTGAATGTCGTCTGCATAGACCTACCCCATCACGCCCGGGTTGAACACGCCACGGGGATCAAATTTCGCCCGTAACCCTTTTGTTAGGGTCGAAATTGCCAGATTCTCCGGCTGAAATCGCCCCAATTGCCAGACCGATTCATTACTCGCGCGCACCAAAGTCGCATGACCGGAATATGAGCCAAGCCGCGCGCGCAGGTCCGTGCCATTCGGGACGCGCAGCCAGACAAGCCCGCCGCCCCAATCAAACAGCATTTGATCCGCTTCGGCGCGCGCCGAAATCTCCGCCGCATCACCGGGTTTTACCGAAACCCGCCAGATGTCCCCATCCTTCCCCTGAAACGGTTGAACATCGCGAATTCCAGCCCAAAGCGCATCGGACTCCGTTTCTTCGGCGATTTCTCCAAAATCTTCCAACTCGGCAGTCAATCTGCTTAACCGATATGCAACAGAATCCGCAAAACCTTCGACCCTAATCATGGCTTTTTGAAGATTTGGGTCATATGCCGCGCCTGACACTTCATACGGAAATTTCAGTGCTGCCGAAAGAACCCGCACGGCGGCGCTGATGTCTTGCACAGCAATAGAAAGGGTTGCGTTCCGGTCGGGCTTGGGCAGCACCTTTAGCGACACTTCGGTCAGAACGCCCAAAGTGCCCCACGATCCACCCATCAGTTTGACCAGATCGTAGCCGGTGACGTTTTTCATCACCCGACCACCATTCTTGATCACCTGCCCGCGCCCGTCGACAAAGCGCACTCCTAAAAGAAAATCCCGGCACGCCCCGGCCTGAATCCTGCGTGGACCCGAGATATTGGCCGCCACAACACCACCAATCGTCGGCTCACCCCGGGTGCCCAGCAAACCCCGATGATCCATTGGCTCAAAGGCCAGTTGTTGCCCTTCAGCCTCCAGCACCGCCTCAATCGCGGCCAGCGGCGTACCCGCCTTTGCCACAAGTGTCAGGGCACCGGGTTCATAAATCGTGATACCGTTCAGTCCGGATACGTTCAGTTCAGCCTCCGGCCCGGTCACACCGCGCGTGCCGCCCCCGGCAATCCGCACCGGGCCGCTCAGCCCAGCCACCAGTTCCGCCAATTCGGCTTCCGTTTCAGGTCTCATATGCTTCATCTTTTCCAAAATACTCCGGGGGCAAGGGGGCAGAGCCCCCTTATTCCGCCGCAATGCGCCGCGTCTGAGACACTTCCAGTGGGAAAACTTTCGCGGGGTTCAGCAGCCACTTGGGGTCGAATACATCTTTAATCGCCATCTGCGCCTCAAGGTCCGCAGGCGCATATTGATGCGCCATCAGATCCCGCTTTTCGATGCCCACCCCGTGCTCGCCGGTCAGGCAGCCCCCCTCATCCACGCACAGCTTCAGAATCTCGGCCCCAAAAGCTTCGCATTTTTCCAGATCACCGGGTTTGTTGGCGTCAAACAGGATCAACGGATGCATATTGCCGTCACCTGCGTGGAACACGTTGCCGACGGGCAAACCGAATTCCTCACTCAGTTCCCCGATCCGACGAAGAACCGTCGGCAAGGCTGACACCGGAATAGTGCCGTCCAGGCACATGTAGTCGTTCAATTGCCCCATGGCCCCGAACGCGGACTTCCGGCCCAGCCAGATTTTGGCGCTTTCCTCGTCCGACTGGCTTTCGTGCAGCTCGACCGGGTTATGACGCTTGGCAATCTCGATAATCTTCGACAGTTGAAAATCTATCTCAGCTTCCGAGCCCTCAACCTCGACAATCAGCAGCGCATGGCAATCGGGATATCCGGCCTTGGCGAAATTCTCACAAGCCTTGATGCACAGAGTATCCATGAACTCGATCGCCACCGGCAGAATGCCTGATTTGATAATGTCAGAGACACATTGACCTGCAACTTCATTGTCATCGAACCCCATCAGAACCGGCCGCGCGCCTTCCGGTTTACGCAGAATGCGCAGCGTGGCCTCTGTCACCACGCCCAGTTGCCCTTCCGATCCGCAAATGACGCCCAACAGGTCCAGACCCGGCGCATCCAGATGCTCGCCACCGATCTCGACAATGCTGCCGTCCATCATGACCATTGTCACGCCCATCAGGTTGTTTGTAGTCACACCATATTTCAGACAATGCGCACCACCGGAATTCATCGCGATATTGCCGGCAATGGCACAGGCCAATTGCGACGACGGATCGGGGGCATAGAAGAAATCCTCTTCCTCGACCGCGCCTGTGACGCTCAGATTGGTGCGGCCTGTTTGCACCTTGATAAAGCGGTTGTCGTAGTCGACCTCCAGAACGTCATTCATCCGTGCAACGCCCAGAATGACGCAATCCGCTGTCGGCAGCGCCCCGCCCGCCAGTGAGGTGCCCGCGCCACGTGGCACAACCGGCACCCCTTCCTCATGGCAGATGCGCAATACGTCCGAGACCTCCTGCGTGGTGGACGGCAGCACCGCCAGCATCGGAGGGCATTTATAAGCGGTCAGCGCATCGCATTCGTAAACACGTGTTTCGGATGGATCATGGATGACCGCGTCCTCTGGCAGAACTTGCAGAAGACGGCGAAGAACACTTGCCTTTCGGCGCAGAATATCGGGATTTGGCGTCGGCATGTCCATGGCTGATCCTCCATTTGGTAAAATAATATTACCAATTTCTCCTGCTGACAAGTTCCCATCGCAAGACACAGACTCGTGATGGCCATGCTGCGGGCCAGACCTTACCTTGACCCTATGCGATATGTGATTCTCAGCCTCTTTATGGCAAGCCCGGCCTTCGCCGACCCGCCCACGATAGAAAACGTAACAGCCAGCCAGAGCGGCGACACATGGCGATTCGACGTGACGATACGACATCCCGATACCGGATGGGATCACTATGCGGATGGCTGGCGTGTCCTGGATATGAACGGCACCGAGCTGGGGATGCGGGTTCTGCATCACCCGCATGAGAACGAGCAGCCCTTTACCCGCTCACTCGGCGGTGTCGTGATCCCCGGCGACGTGGCGCAGGTTCAGATTCAGGCGCGCGACAATGTGGATGGCTGGAGCGAAAGCACCACGGTGATTGACCTGAACTGACGGTCAGAACACTCCAAGGCTCAGCCCTGCGGCCAGGGCCGCGCCGATGTCACGGCATTGATCCAGTTGGTCCGGCGGAATGGTCTTTTCTGCCATAATTGCTTTGGGCGACTGGGCATGAGTGCAGATGATCAGAGGCGGCTGCACTTCCCGCAAGCGCCAGCCGGTGGCGATCCGGGCGGTTTGTCGGGCAGCGTTTTCGCCGTCGGACCCCGCGCAAACCATTTGCGCATAGGGGCGGCCTTCGATCCGGCCCAGCACCGGATAGTAGCAGCGGTCGAAAAACTCCTTCATCAGACCCGAAATCGCCGCAAGATTCTCGGGGGCGCAGAAGATATAGCCATCCGCGTTCAGCAAATCGTCAGGTCCGGCCTGATCGGCGGGCTTCAGGACAACCTCGGCCTCTTCGCGCCCGGCTTCGGCGGCTGCTTCGGCCATCTGCCGGGCGCCGCCGGTGCGCGAATGGTAAACGATCAGAAGCTGCGCCATGTCAGACCCGGTGATAAGGACCGCCCGACAGGATGGTCGCGGCCCGGTAGAGTTGTTCGGCCAGCATCACACGGACCAGCATATGGGGCCAGACCATCGATCCGAAGGAAATGGAAAAATCGGCCTCGGCCCGCAGATTAGGGTCTATTCCGTCCGCCCCACCAATGATCAACGCCAGATCCTGCCGCCCGGCATCGCGCCAACCGCCCAGTTTCTGGGCGAAATCCGGTGAGGACATCACCCGCCCGCGCTCATCCAGCGTACAGATCACCGCGCCTTTGGGCAGTGCCTTGCGCAGCAACGCGGCCTCGGCCCCCATGCCTGCGTTTTTCTTGTCCTCGACCTCGATCACACGTGCGGGACCAAGGCCCAGCGCGCGGCCGGTCCGGTCAAATCGGGTCAGGTAGTCGTCAAGCAGGGATTTCTCCGGTCCGGCGCGCAATCGCCCGACCGCAACTATGCTGATACGCATATCTCTCTCGCCTCCGGCCCTTCAATACAGGCCGGGATGGCGCCTCAGTTCGCCGAGGCGCTGCCGCCCTGAGGCAGCCACATCTTTTCCAGCTGATAGAATTCACGCACTTCGGGGCGGAAGATATGGACGATCACGTCGCCCGTATCGATCAGCACCCAGTCGCCGGCATCCTTGCCTTCGACCTTCGAGGTGAAACCGAATTCCTGCTTGATGCGATCCGTCAGCTTTTCCGCCATGGCCGAGACCTGACGGGTCGACCGACCCGAGGCAATCACCATATGATCCGCAACAGAAGACTTACCTTGCAGGTTGATCTGCACGACATCTTCGGCCTTGTCATCGGAAAGTGAGGAAAGGATACGTTCAAGCAGCTTGTCGCTGATTGACTGAGAGTGGGCCATTACTTTGGCCCGATCATCGGCGGGCAAACCCGCCTGGGTATGTAGAGACAGGACATAGTCCTCCTTTGCTGCGCGCCGCAAAACCCCGGCGCCGGGGTATTATTAAGGTAACAAGGGGATTGCAACATTTCAATGAAAGCCCGCTGTGCAAGTCACACAGGCGCTCACTCTTTGGCGACCTGTTGCGGGGCTGCGTCGGACAGCAGGCGCACTTCGCGCTGCGGGAAGGGAAGGGAAATACCCTCTTCCTGAAAGGCGTCCCACAGCGCCAGATAGACATTGCCGCGGATATTGGTCAGCCCCTTGGTCGGGTCGCTGATCCAGAAGCGCAGCACATAATCCACGCTGCTGTCGCCGAACCCGGTGATGTGGCAGACCGGCTCGTGCGAGCCGCCGCTGAGAACCCGGGTGACAGCCTTTACCGCCCGAATCGCCGTTGCGCGCACCTTGTGCGGATCGTCTTGGTAACTGGTGCCAAAATCCAAATCCAATCGCACGAACTTGTCCGAATGCGACCAGTTCACAACCTGATTGGTGATCAGATCCTCGTTCGGGATCAGATATTCCCGCCCGTCCCGGGTGACGACCGAGACATAGCGCGCGCCCAGCGCGTTGATCCAGCCGAACGTATCACCCAGCGAGATCACGTCGCCCGGCTTGATCGACCGGTCCATCAGGATGATGATCCCCGAGATCAGGTTCGACACCACCTTTTGCAGGCCAAACCCGATCCCGACGCCAATTGCGCCCGATAGCAGCGCGATGCCGGTCAGATCAAACCCAAGCGTGCGGATAGCCACCATAAAGACCGCACCATACAGCAGCACCTGAATACCCTTGGCCAGCAGCACCTGCATCGACGGGGTGATGTCGTCATTGCTCATCAACCCGCGTTCCGCCGCGCGCGTGCCCACGCGCGCCAGCGTCAGCAGGACACCGATCAGCAGAACCGCCTTGAGAATGCCCAGCGCCGAGATGTGCAGATCCCCGATGGAAATCGCCACCCCGTCCAGGAACTCGGCCACGTCATCGGTCAGATTCAGCGCAATAAGCGTTGCATAGACCCACATTGCCCATTTGAAGATCCGCCTCAGGGTGCGATTCCGCACCAGCCGCGCCACCAGCGCAATCGCCAACCACGCAAGCGCCAGAGTTGCGATCACACCAATGATATAGCTGCGCGACGGCCAGGTGACCTGCTGCATGATCAGGTACAACGCCCACGACATCAGCACGAAATAGACCAGTGTCAGGCGCTGCATCAGTTGGATCAGTATGCGCAGCCGCCATTTGGGCCAACCGGTGCGGGCGCGGGCCCAGGTTTCCCACCGGCCTTGGGTGACCAGTTTCAACGCAAATGCCAGCCCCCAAAGCACCAAGATGATGACAAGTTGGTGCTGGCGCCAACCCGGCGTGACCACCAGCTCGACAAGGTTTTCGAATTGCACGGAAAAGCCCGCGACCATGTTGTCATAGAGGTCCGACAGCGAGCCAGGGATCAGTTCTTGGTTCATGGGCCCAGCTTGGACAGCGTTGCCCGGCGATGCAAGCCCGGCGCGGGATTGAACCTTGATTGACGGCAAACCCCGTTATATCTGGACGGCATGAGACTCACAGTAGCCCAACTTCAGAATCTGGAAGACCGCGCGCGTTTGCGTGAACGGTTCTTTGGGGCTGCCCGCACGGTTCTGGCGCGCCTACCCGTCGCCTGAGCCAACTCGCCAGCTATTTCTCATTACACACGGGAGAGGACCGATGTCCCCCAAAACACTCTATGACAAGATCTGGGATGCCCATGTCGCGCACGAAGCCGATGATGGCACCTGCCTGCTTTATATCGACCGCCATCTGGTGCACGAAGTCACCAGCCCGCAGGCGTTCGAGGGCCTGCGCATGGCGGGCCGCAAAGTGCGCGCACCGGAAAAGACCATCGCTGTGCCTGATCACAACGTGCCGACCACGCCGGACCGTGTGAACGGGATCGAGAACCCCGAATCGCGTATTCAGGTCGAAGCTCTGGACAAAAACGCCAAGGATTTTGGCATTCACTACTACCCGGTGCATGACGTCCGTCAGGGCATCGTCCACATCGTCGGCCCGGAACAAGGCTGGACCCTGCCCGGCATGACCGTTGTTTGCGGCGACAGCCACACCGCCACCCACGGTGCGTTTGGTGCTCTGGCCCACGGTATCGGTACATCTGAGGTTGAGCACGTTCTGGCCACGCAGACCCTGATCCAGAAGAAGTCCAAGAACATGAAGGTCGAGATCACCGGCAAATTGCAGCCGGGCGTGACCGCCAAGGATATCACTCTGGCCGTAATCGGCGAGACCGGCACCGCCGGCGGCACCGGCTATGTCATCGAATATTGCGGTGAAGCGATCCGCGACCTGTCGATGGAAGGCCGCATGACGGTCTGCAACATGGCCATCGAAGGCGGCGCACGCGCGGGTCTGATCGCGCCGGACGAAACCACCTTTGAGTATGTCAAAGGCCGCCCGCATGCGCCGAAAGGTGCACAGTGGGAAGCGGCGATGGATTGGTGGAAAACTCTGTTCACCGACGAAGGCGCGCATTTCGACAAGGTCGTCACTCTGCGTGGCGAAGATATCGCGCCGGTCGTCACTTGGGGCACCAGCCCCGAGGATGTGCTGCCGATCACTGCAACCGTTCCGAACCCGGAAGATTTCGAAGGTGGCAAGGTCGACGCGGCCCGCCGGTCCATCGAGTACATGGGTCTGGAAGCTGGTCAGAAGCTGAGCGACGTGGAAATCGACACCGTTTTCATCGGATCCTGCACCAATGGTCGTATCGAAGACCTGCGCGCTGCCGCCGAGATTCTGAAGGGCAAAAAGATCAAGGACGGGATGCGCGCGATGGTCGTGCCCGGATCGGGTCTGGTCCGTGCTCAGGCTGAAGAAGAAGGTCTGGCCGAGATTTTCAAGGACGCCGGTTTTGAATGGCGTCTAGCAGGATGCTCGATGTGTCTGGCGATGAATCCTGACCAATTGCAACCGGGCGAGCGCTGTGCCGCGACCTCGAACCGCAACTTCGAAGGCCGTCAGGGCCGCGGTGGACGCACCCACCTGCTGAGCCCCGCAATGGCTGCCGCAGCGGCAATCACAGGACGGCTGACAGACGTTCGTGAATTGATGTAAGGTGCCCTCATATCTAGATATTTGAGGGATTGAAGACATGAGTGACTGGATCAAATGGCTTTTGCTTGGACTGCTGTCCATAGCGTTCGGCATCTTTGTGCTGGGTGCGCCCGTTGTGGCGTCGATTGCCGTGACAGTGGTGACCGGCGCGTTGCTACTGATCTGCGGTGCGCTGCAGGTTGTGGGCGGCTTCACCGTTGAAGGCACCGGTAACAAAATCCTGTCACTCATCATGGGTGCGGTCATGCTGTTTCTGGGCTGGTCCTTTCTGGATCACCCTTTGCAAGGCACGCTGACGCTGGCGACTGTCTGTCTGATCCTGTTCATGGCAGGCGGCATCGCGCGGATCATCCTGTCGTTCCAAATGAAAGGAACGCAGTTTTTCTGGCCCACACTGATCTCGGGCATCTTGTCGATCGTGCTGGCAGGTATCATCTGGTCTTATGCGGCAGCGGAACCGGCAGTTCTGTTGAAGCTTCTGGGGATCCTGCTGGGCATCGAGATGCTGTTTAACGGGTTCGGATTGGTCTTCATGGCGTTCTTCGTCAAGAACGCACCCACGGACGAAACAACAGAAGCGAAAGAAGCTTAAACGCGAGGCATGGGCGCGGCCCTACCCCGCAGGAGTGTAGAGATGGAAAAGTTCGACAAAGTCCACGGGGTGGCCGCCCCAATGCCGCTGATCAATATCGATACCGATATGATCATCCCGAAAGTGCACCTGAAAACCATCAAACGGTCCGGCCTGGGCGTCGTTCTGTTTGACGAGATGCGCTATCACGATGACGGGCAGGAGAACGAAGAGTTCGTCCTGAACAAACCGGCCTACCGTGAGGCTGAGATTCTGGTGGCCGGTGATAACTTTGGCTGCGGCTCGTCGCGCGAGCATGCGCCATGGGCAATCAAGGATTTCGGCATCAGGGTCGTGATCTCGACCAGTTTTGCCGACATCTTCTTCAACAACTGCTTCAAGAACGGCATCCTGCCGATCGTTGTCGAAGAAGAGCACCACGCGATCCTGATGGAAGACGCGCATAGGGGCGAGAACGCCCGCATGACCGTGCATCTGGAAGATCAGCAGATCACCACCTCGGACGGTGTCGTGATCGCGTTCGACATCGACCCGCACCGCAAACACTGCCTGCTGAACGGTCTGGACGATATCGGCCTGACGATGGAAAAAGATCATCACATCGACAAATTCGAAGATCACGCAAGCCAGGCCCGCCCCTGGGTGTGATTCTGGGAACGAATCTGTGGATACTCAACCTAACGGGGTCGCCAAGGCGGCCCCACTCGCATTCTTGGGGTTGATTTTTACGTAACCACAACATGTAGGTCTCAATTTGATATACACGTCGGATTTGCGTCCAAAATGATGCAATCCCGCACCAGTTGCGCCATCATTTTGCCCGAAATCACGTGTTTTCTGCACCCCATCTTGAGCGAAATGCCGCTTATCGTCCAAATTGGCGTTAACGAGGCAACCGTCAAATAATTCGAGACGACGGGCACAAGTTGGAATTTAGGTCGGCAAAGATCGGCCGATCCGGTTTGGAAAAAAGGGTTCGGAAAGTGATTGCGCGCACAACAGGGGCGGCGATACGCGGAATACTTGTGGCACTGATGGTGCTGACCCCCGCGTTGTACCTGCCTGTAACATCGACGAATGGGACCGAGATACTGGTCTTTCTCGCGATACTCGCGTTTATCCTGACGTTCGCCGAGTATAACTCTGCCTTTCCCAGCTTTATCGAATTCCGCGATGCGCCGCCGGTGAACCGCCTGCGGTTTGTCGGCCTTATGTCGATGGTCACCTTCCTGACACTGATTTGCAAAAACGCCTATGAGCCGACCGAAATGACCACGTTCTCGTATGCGGTCGGTCTGGCCGTCGCAAATGTGTTGGATTTCCCTTATTCGCCGGTTCGGCTGATCGTGTTGATGCTGCCAGCGGATGCCGGCCAGTCACTGATCGAACTGGTTCGGATTACGGCCAGCGTCGCCTATGTCGCCGCTTTGGTAACCATTGCCAGCTTCGCTTATGCGGTCAAAGTGAAAGGCTGGCCAACGGGCAACGGTGCGTTCAACGTATGGACCAATCTGCCGCTTTTTGATCCCACCAAGGGTGGCGACGTTGTCACTCGCTTGCAACGGGATGGCCGCCTGAACATCTGCATCGGCATTCTGCTGCCTTTCCTCATTCCGGCAGTTATCAAGCTGATGAGCAGCGTGGTCGCTCCGATCTCGCTCAGCAACCCGCAGACCCTGATCTGGACCATGAGCGCCTGGGCCTTTCTGCCCGCCAGCATGATCATGCGCGGCGTGGCGACCCTGCGCATTGCGGGTCTGATCGTGGAAAAACGCCGCGCCTATTCAACAAGCGAGTCGACGCAGACCGCATGATCCGCCTGCTTGTTCTGCTTCTGCTGCCCTTTGCGGCACAGGCAGAAACCGTGCGTATCGCCACCTACAACACCGAACTCAGCCGAAAAGGCCCGGGCCTTTTACTGCGTGACATCCAGCGGGACGATCCTCAGGTTCTGGCCGTCATCGACGTCATAGCAGCGGCTCGCCCCGATATCGTCGCTCTTCAAGGCATCGACTGGGATTTCGGCGGGGCAACCGTTGACGCTTTGACTGAAAAACTGCGAACTGCGGGTTTGGACTACGGCTATCACTATTCTGCGCAGCCGAACAGAGGACTGGAAACGCCTCTGGATCTGGATGGGGACGGTCGAACACATGGCCCCGGCGACGCACAGGGTTGGGGTCAGTTCACCGGTCAAGGTGGGCTGGCTGTTCTGTCCCGATACCAGATCATCGCTCCGGAGGTTCAGGACTATTCCGCGCTGCTTTGGCAGGACCTTCCAGGGGCCAGATTACCAAGCGTCGAAGGTCAGCCCTTCCCCTCGGACGCTGCACAAAGTGTTCAACGTCTATCCTCGACCGCGCATTGGGTGATTCCAATAGAAACCCCGCTGGGGCGTCTCAATTTGATGACCTTTCACGCTGCTCCACCGGTTTTCGACGGGCCGGAGGATCGCAACGGCCTGCGCAACAGGGATGAGATCCGCTTTTGGTCCGAGTTGTTGAAAGGAGGCCTGGGACCGGCTCCCGAAGGGCCTTTCGTGATAGCCGGAGATGCCAATCTCGACCCGACACGCGGGGAAGGCCACAAGCAGGCCATTCATTCCCTTCTAAGCAACCCCAATGTGCAGGATCCGGTGCCCGAGACCCCGTCAGGTTCATCCACAACGGTCGATTGGAAAGCCACGGGCGAGATGCGCGTCGACTATGTGTTGCCGTCCAGCGATCTGAACATCTCCGATACCGGTATCGTGTGGCCCGAGGCCAGCGGCACGCTTTACGACAGCGCCCGACGCGCCAGCAGGCACCGGTTGGTCTGGGTTGATGTAACTCTACCCTAGAACTTCGCTCGTTGGTTCTGCAGGAGCCGCAGCGGCAACAGATTGGGACGGAATTGCCGAACACAACGCAATATCCAAATCCGTCTGAGGGACCGGACCCAACAACTCGCTCATATAGCTGCCGTCCAGTTGATGTTTCACCTGCCACAGGTATCGCATTTCCAGCAGATGAGGCGCCAGGCGCCAGAATGGTCGCGCCACGTGCAAAGGCCACCATTTCATGCGCCGGACCGAAACTGACCGACCGGTTACTCGCGAAAGGGACCGCGCAATCTGCGTCCCGGTCAACGTGTACCCTTCGAAAGGAACGTCACAGAAGCGGGGCAGATCGTTTCGTATCTCAGCCAGCGCGACGGCGGCACGGGCCAGATCCGGCAGATAGGCCCAGGCGTGCCGCGCCTCCGGGTCGCCGGGGTAAACTAACTGATTGCGCGACAGGCGTTTGATCATGACCTGATCGAACCAGTTGCCCGATGCTCTGGTGTCAATGAAATCCCCTGCTCGTAAGATGATGGTGCGCACGGTCGAGGCGCGGTATGCCTCTTCCATCTCGACCCGGATGCGACCAAGCGGATTGGTGGCCTGATGCGGTGTCCCGCCAGACCACGGGCCCGGCGTATTCTCACCGAACACGTAGACATTGCCCGGTACAAGCACGGTCGCACCCGTGTCTGATGCAACATCTATTACCTGTCGGGTCAGCTTGGGCACCTGCTGCGCCCAGTCAGGGTAAAGCGGGTTCCATCCGTTTACGATGACATCCGCTCCACGCGCGGCCTGCGCAAGTGTATCGGAGGTGCGATCAAATTCGGTCACGCTCCAACCCGCGTTTCGAAAGGCCAGCGCTGCGTTGCGCCCAAAGCGCCCCGATGCGCCCAGTACAAGTGCTGTCTGCGTCATGGCTGCCTCCTGTCTGCGCTCAATCTACCCATTCAGTTCACGCATTGAATTGCCGTAAATCGCAGAGCGTGTATTCATATCTGAATGGATAAAGCACTTACACATGCGGATTGGTCCCTGATCCAAAGCTTTCTGGCCGTAGCCGAAACCGGTTCATTATCAGCCGCCGCCCGCCATCTGGATCGCAGCCAACCCACATTGGGACGGCAGGTGCAAAGCCTTGAAGACGAGCTGGGCGTGTCCCTGTTCGACCGGCACGCGCGCGGTCTGAAGCTCAGCGAAGCGGGCGCGCAGCTCTTGCCGATGGCGCAGCAGATGCACAGCGCAATGACCGCGTTCAGCCTTGCCGCCGCTGGACAGTCGCAGAAACTGGAAGGCTCGGTGCGCATCACTGCATCCGTCTTTGCCTCGCATCACCTGCTGCCCCCGATTCTGGCGGATATCCGCAGGCAGGAACCCGCCATTCAGCTTGAACTTGTCGCCACCGATACCACCGAAAATCTACTCTATCGCGAGGCGGATATTGCCGTGCGTATGTATCGCCCGGCACAGATGGATCTCATTTCCCGCTACCTTGGGGATGTGCCGCTGTGTTTCTGTGCCGCCACCTCCTATCTGGATCGAATGGGACGGCCCAAAACACCCGAAGAGGTGTTTGCGCATGACCTCGTGGGGTTTGACGCAAACCAGGAGATTATCAAAGCCATGCGGGAAAAGGGATGGCCCGCGAGCCGCGACAGCTTTGCCACCCGCTGCGATCTGCAAAGCGCCTATTGGGAACTGATCCGGGCAGGCTGCGGCATTGGCTTCAGTCAGATTCAGGTGGCCGAAGCCGATCCCGACGTTGAAATTCTGCCACTGGATGTTGAAATTCCGGTCTTGCCGGTGTGGCTGGCCGCGCCGCAGGCGATGCGTCAGACCCCGCGCATCCGCAGGGTCTGGGATTTGTTGGCCGAAGGGCTAAAAGCCATTCTTTGAGGGTCAGAGCGGGCCGGTATAGGTTCCGCGCGCAGGGTAATTGTTGCCCAGAGTGAACTTCAATCCACCTGCGATATCCGACATGGACGGTCGCCCAAAAGGCGTGGTCTGCTGCCACGCGTAATACAGCGTCCGGTCAGGTGCGACATAGAAATGCCCGGGCTCAGCGAACAGGTCCGGTTCGGCACTGCCGTCGCGCTTGGACGAGATGTTCAGCCCCCAGTCCTCCCGCGCCTCGGACAGCGGTAGACTGTGACCCACGCGCAGACGCGACACTCCGGCTTTCTCGGCAGTTTCAGCCGCGCGCTCGGCGGTGTCTGTGGTGATCATGATGACCTCGACACCCAGCGCCGCGAAGTCGTCCAGCGCCGCCTCGACCTCGGTCATCTGCTTGATACAGATCGGGCAGTGCAAGCCGCGATATTGAATCACCAGCGTTCCGTTTTCACCTTTGTCAGCCTCCAGATCGAAGCTGCCATGCGCGACGGTTTCGATTTTCAGCGCAGGAACCGGATTTCCAGGTGTCAGCATGTGTTTTCCTCGTGATTTGGCGGGTTCGTCTCATTGACCCGATGCGACGCAGACGCTAGGGCCTGTGCGACAAAACGCAAGGAGACTGTCGATGCCCAACCCCTCGCTCCTCATCCTGCCCGGAGACGGAATTGGCCCGGAAGTTATGGCCGAAGTGCGCAGAATCATCGATTGGTTCGGCACCAATCGCGGTCTTCAATTTGACGTGAGCGAGGATCTGGTCGGCGGCGCGGCCTATGACGCCCACGGCAAGCCCCTGTCAGATGAGACGATGGCCAAGGCGCAAGAGGTGGATGCGGTTCTTTTGGGTGCGGTTGGCGGCCCGAAATACGACGATCTGGATTTCAGCCTCAAGCCCGAGCGCGGCCTGCTGCGCCTGCGCAAGGAAATGGACCTGTATTCGAACCTGCGCCCGGCGCAGTGCTTTGACGCGCTGGCCGATTTCTCGTCGCTGAAAAAAGACATCGTGGCCGGCCTCGACATCATGATCGTGCGCGAGCTGACCTCGGGCGTCTATTTCGGCGAGCCACGTGGCATCTTCGAGGAAGGCAATGAGCGCGTCGGTATCAACACCCAGCGCTACACTGAATCCGAGATTGAACGCGCCGCGCGCTCGGCCTTTGAACTGGCGATGCGCCGGAACAAAAAGCTGTGCTCGATGGAAAAAGCCAACGTCATGGAATCGGGCATCCTGTGGCGTGAAGTCGTAAATCGCGTTGCCGCCGATTACCCCGAAGTCGAGCTGAGCCATATGTATGCCGACAATGGCGCCATGCAGCTGGTGCGTGCGCCCAAGCAATTCGACGTGATCCTGACCGACAACCTGTTTGGTGACATCCTGTCCGACTGTGCTGCGATGCTGACGGGTTCACTGGGTATGCTGCCCTCGGCGTCGCTGGGCGCTCCGATGGCCAATGGCCGCCCCAAGGCGATGTACGAACCGGTACACGGGTCAGCACCCGATATCGCGGGTCAGGGCAAAGCCAACCCAATTGCCTGTATCCTCAGCTTTGCGATGGCTCTGCGTTACAGCTTTGATCAGGGCGAAGAAGCAGATCGTCTGGAAGCAGCGATCGAGAAAGTTCTGGCTGATGGCGTCCGCACCGGTGACCTGCTGGCGGATGAAGGCGTCACGCCGGTCTCGACCACCGAAATGGGTGACGCGATCCTGGCCGCGCTGGACGCCAGCGTCTGAAACACGCAAGAGACGAATGACAAAAGGCGGTGCCCAGCGCACCGCCTTTTTTCTTTTAAGCCTTCACGAAAAGCCTTAGTTGCCGCCAAAGATGTTCTTCAGCAGGTTGTTGATGTCTTGGGCAAAACCTCCCCGCTTGCGGCGCGGCTGCGGTTGGGCGACCTGAACCGGCGGTTCCGGTGCCATCATCGGCAAGGGCGTGGGTGTCATCCCTTCGGTGACACGCAGCATTGTCTCTTTCCAGATTTCGGCAGGCAGTCCACCGCCGGTTACGCCAGACAGCGGGGTGTTGTCATCATAACCCATCCAGACACCGGTTACATAGTCAGCCGTAAAGCCGATGAACCACGCATCCCGCGCCGCCTGAGTCGTGCCGGTCTTGCCCGCCACTTGCCAACCCGGCAGCTTAGCGCGCCCACCTGTGCCCTCGGACACCACACGTTCCATCATCCAGGTCAATTGCCTGGCGGCCGAGTCATTGATCACCCGCTCGCCGATGCCGGTCGTTGTGACCATGACCGGCGTTTCATCACCCAGCAGCTTCAGTTCGGTCAGCCCATAAGGTTCGACCTGCGATCCGCCATTCAGGATACCCGCATAGGCCCCGGTCATCTCAATCAACGTGCTTTCTGACGCACCAAGCGCCAGCGCCGGCCCCTGCGCAAGGTCGCTGGCAATCCCAAAGCCACTGGCGATTGTTCGAACATTTTCCAGACCGGAAATCTCGGCGACTTTCACGGCTGGTATATTCAGCGAGTTTTTCAGAGCATCCGCCAGCGTCACCTGCCCGTAATACTTGTTGGTATAGTTCTTGGGACACCACTGGCCCGACCCCGGAATGTTCACGCAATAGGGTTCATCCATCACGGTATCCAGCGGCGAATACCCAAGTTCCAGCGCGGTCGCATAGACAAACGGCTTGAACGACGATCCGGTCTGGCGCAGGGCCTGCGTCGCCCGGTTGAACGCACCAGACACCCGCGTCTTACGCCCACCGACCATACCGCGCACTGCACCATCCGCCGACATCACAACAATGGCGGCCTGCGCCTTGGACCCTTCGCGAACCTTTTCTTGAAAGATAAATTTCAGCGCCTCTTCGGCAGAGGTCTGAATGCGCTGATCCAATGTGGTGCGGATCACCACATCCTCGGTCGTGTTGCGCGTAAAGAATTCGGGGCCACTGGCCATAACCCAATCGGCGAAATATCCCCCGGCCCGCGCAGCCGCAGCCTCGGACAGCTGGGCCGGTCTGGCACGCGCTTCGCTGGCCTGTGCAGAGGTCAGATAGCCCTGATCCTCCATCAATCCAATCACAAGCCGTGCCCGATCCTGAGACCGCTGCAGGCTGTTCGTTGGCGCATACCGCGTCGGCGCAACCAGCAGACCGGCCAACATCGCCGCCTCTGCCGGGGACACCTCAGCCGCAGACTTTCCAAAATAGCGCTGGCTGGCAGCTTCGAACCCGCGCGCACCGGCACCAAGGAAGGCACGGTTCAGATAAATCGTCAGAACCTCATCCTTGGAGTATTTCACCTCCATCGCCATGGCATAAATGGCTTCCTTGGCCTTGCGCCAAAGCGAACCCTGACGGCAATCGGCCTCATAGGCCGCCTCGGATTCCCACTCGGTCGGATCGTAAGGTTCGCCCAGACACAAGAGTTTCGCGGTCTGCTGCGTGATGGTTGACCCACCATGCCCGGACAAAGGTCCGCGCCCTTCGCTCAGGTTGATACGAACGGCACTGGCGACGCCGCGCGGGCTCACGCCGAAATGTCGATAGAATCGCTTGTCCTCGGTCGCGATCACAGCGTTCTTCAGATGCGGTGACACCGTATCCGCCGTGATCACCCCGCCGAACTGATCACCGCGCCACGCAAACACCTTGCCGTCGCGATCCAGCAACGTAACCGAGCCACGCGCCCGGCCATCCAGCAACGCATCAACGTCGGGCAAAGTTGTATAGACGACACCCACCGCCAAGGCGATCAACGCAGCGACGATTGCCCCGACACGCCACGTCACGCCCCAGATCAGCCTCCAGATCCATCTGAACAGACGACGAAAAATTCCGCCTCCGTTCCCGCCTGAACGTTTACGCCTCGTCTTGCGCGTGGGTTTTCGCGTGGTGGTTTTGCGTGCCGTCGATTTCTTACCAGCCGGTTTCGCAGCCCGCTTTGATGCCGCAGGTTTGCGCCCTTTCGACGGGTATCTTTTGTCCGCGACCAGTTTCGGCTTGCGGCGGTTGGACTCAGTCATGCTCAAACTCTGCCCGGTTATGCTTTTGCGCCACCATACCCCGGTGGCCGGAGTATGTAGAGGTCCGAATTTCCGTAAATTCCCCTCACATCAGCGCCCGCTTTTTAATCATTTGGATCAATTTGTGCAAAAAATGTGCAATTTTGCGTCACTTTACTGCGCATTTACGCCCCGAAACCGTTTCTTACAACGCTCAGTCGCGCTTTTTTCTGCAGGTGCAAACAAACCGGTCCCGCCGGAGAACCAGAGGGGAAAGACGTGAAACTGATCATTGCGACAATCAAGCCGTTCAAGCTCGAGGAGGTGCGCGAGGCACTGACCGAGGCGGGCGTGCGCGGCATGATGGTAACCGAAATCAAGGGCTTCGGCTCGCAGTCCGGGCACACGGAAATTTACCGCGGGGCCGAATACGCCGTGAATTTCGTGCCCAAGATCAAGCTGGAAATCGTGGTGCCCGCAACGATGACCGACCAGATCGTCGAAACCATCACCAAAACCGCCAAAACCGGCAAGATCGGTGACGGCAAGATTTTTGTCCTCGATGTCGAGCAGGCCCTGCGCGTGCGGACCGGGGAAACCAACGAAGACGCGCTGTAAGCGCGGCTACTTACACTCAAGTCGAGGACTGACAATGAACCTGATGAAATCTCTCGTCCCTGCCGCTGCGCTTGTCGTGCTGCCGCAGATGGGCCTTGCGCAGGAGGCCGTCGAAGGCGAGGCCGCGCTGCACACCCAGTATATCTTCACCACCCTGCTGTTCCTGATGGCGGGCTTTCTGGTCTTCTTCATGGCAGCAGGCTTTGCCATGCTCGAAGGTGGCCTGGTGCGGTCCAAAAACGTGGCCATGCAGATGATCAAGAACGTGGCGCTGTTTTCCCTTGCCGCAATCATGTACTGGCTGGTTGGCTTCAACACGATGTATCCGGGCGACTTCAATGGTTTCTTTGCCCTTGGCGGCCCGACCGTGCTGGATGCTGTGGGTGTTGCGCCCGCTGACGCCGCGTTGGATTACGCTTCGATCGGCTCGGACTTCTTTTTCCAGCTGGTCTTTGTTGCAGCGACCGCCTCGATCGTATCCGGCGCCGTGGCCGAACGGATCAAGCTGTGGCCCTTCCTGATCTTCGTGGTCGTTCTGACCGGCTTCATGTACCCGATCTCGGGGTCGTGGAAATGGGGCGGTGGCTGGCTGGACGCCATGGGTTTCTCGGACTTCGCCGGTTCGACCGTTGTGCACTCGGTCGGAGGTTGGGCGGCTCTGGCTGGCTGTCTGATCCTGGGTCCACGGATCGGTAAGTACAAGGACGGCAAAGTCCACCCGATGCCCGGTTCAAATCTTGCTCTGGCAACCCTTGGAACGTTCATCCTGTGGCTGGGCTGGTTCGGATTCAACGGCGGCTCGCAACTGGCCATGGGCACCGTGGGTGACGTATCTGATGTTTCGCGCATTTTCGCCAACACCAACATGGCCGCCGCATCCGGAGCCGTTGCCGCGCTGATCATGACGCAGGTCCTGTACAAGAAGCCTGACCTGACCATGGTTCTGAACGGTGCGCTGGCCGGTCTGGTCTCAATCACAGCCGAACCGCTGGCTCCTACTCTGTTCGGAGCGCTTTGGATCGGGGCAGTCGGCGGTATCATCGTGGTCTTCGCGGTTCCAATGCTGGACAAGTTCAAGATTGACGACGTGGTTGGTGCAATCCCGGTTCACCTGTTCGCCGGCATCTGGGGCACCATCGCCGTGATCTTCTATGGCGAGGCCAACCTGATCACCCAGCTTACCGGTATCGTGGCCTACGGTGTCTTCACCTTCATCGCAGCTCTGATCTTGTGGTCCGTACTGAAGGCCACCTTGGGTATACGCGTAAGCGAAGAGGACGAGATCAACGGCCTCGACATGGCGGAACTGGGTATGGAAGCCTATCCGGAGTTCTCAAAGGGCTAAGGCTCCGGCTCATCGCAAACAAAAAACCCGGGCGGACTCGCCCGGGTTTTCATATTCTCTGATCAAAGCCTTTAGACCCCGACGTCGACAATTGCCTTTGCCAGGATCGGCACAGTGTTGGCGTTCAGCCCTGCGATGTTCAGACGACTGTCGCCAACCATGTAGATGCCGTGATCGGCGCGCAGCTTCTCTACCAATTCCGGGGCTGCACCGAGGCGCGAGAACATGCCGCGGTGCTGAGCGATGAAGCCAAACCGATCCGAGCCTGTGAGGCGCTGCAATTCATCTGCCAGGTGTTGACGCAGACCCAGCATGGACAGGCGGACCTCTTCCAACTCAGCCGCCCAGTCAGCGCGCAGAGTGTCGTCATTCAGGATCGTTGTGACAACGCGCGCGCCATGATCAGGCGGGAAGGAATAGTTCTGGCGGTTCAGAAATGCCAGTGTACCCTGGTTCAGCGCTGTTTCCTCAGCGTTGTTGCTGATCGCCATCAACAACCCGGTGCGTTCACGATATACACCGAAATTCTTCGAGCACGATGCCGCGATCAGACTCCGGCTGACCGAGGATGCCACCAAGCGCGCCGCTTTTGCGTCTTCTTCCAGACCGTCTCCGAAACCCTGATAGGCAATGTCGATCATGGCAACGAGGCCACGTTCGTTGATCAGGTTCACGACTTCCTGCCACTGCACCATGTTCAGGTTGGCGCCGGTCGGGTTGTGGCAGCAGCCGTGCAGAAGGACCACGTCGCCCGCGTTTGCGGTCTTCAGATCCTCGATCATCCCATCGAAATCTACACCGCGCGTTTCACTGTCGAAATAGCGGTACTGGACCGTCTCCATCCCCAGATAGTTCAGGATCGACAGGTGGTTCGGCCAAGTCGGGTTCGACACGAACACACGGGCCGACGGGTTGGCCATGCGGATCATCTCAAACGCCTGTCGGCACGCGCCGGTACCACCGGGGGTCGCCACGGCGGCGATATTCGCGCGAGGAACCGAGGTGCCCAAGATCAGACCGATCATCGCGTCAGCATAGGCCGGATCGCCAGCCAGCCCGGTATAAGCCTTAGATTCCTGTTCCTCGAGAATACGCTTTTCAGCAGCTTTCACCGCACGCATCACCGGGGTCACGCCCTCGGCATTCTTGTAGACGCCAACACCCAGATCGATCTTCTGATCGCGCGGGTCTTCGCGGTACATCTGCATCAACGCCAGAATCTTGTCGGCAGGCTGCGGTTTGAGGTTTTCGAACATCAGTTCTCTCCGGTTGCGACGGGCAGGGTCGGGAAAGCACCCCATTCAGCCCAGGAGCCGTCATAAAGCGAATGGTCTTTCTTGCCCAAGCGTTCGAGCGCAAGGCTGAGGATCGCGGCCGTCACGCCCGAACCGCAGGACGTGATGGCCGGCTTCGACAGGTCTACACCTGCGGCTTCAAACACGGCACGGCACTCGTCAGGCGACTTCATTGTGCTGTCGGCATTCAACAATTGACCAAAGGGCACATTTCGGGACCCCGGGATGTGGCCCGAACGCAGACCTTCGCGCGGCTCGGCCTCGGACCCGGCAAAACGGGACGCAGAGCGGGCATCAACGATCTCATGATCGGCCAGCTTCGCGGCGGCAGAGACTTGAGTCACGTCACGCACCAGATGGTTCTGAACGCGCACTGTCATGTGACGGTCACGGATTACAGGGGGTAGATCTTCGATTTCGCGCCCTTCGGCCTGCCATTTCGGCAACCCACCGTCCAGTACAGCGATATTCTCCTGCCCCATCAGACGGAACAGCCACCAGACGCGCGCCGCCGACATCAGCCCGGCACCATCATAGACCACGACCTGATGACCGTCGCCCACCCCCATGGCCCGCAGGCGCGACATGAATTTTTCGACCGGTGGCGCCATATGCGGCAGGTCCGACCGGTGGTCCGAAATCTCATCAATATCGAAGAATCGTGCGCCCGGGATGTGTCCGCCGTCATATTCAGCCTTTGCATCGCGGTTTTGCGCGGGCAAATACCAGGACCCGTCCAGAATCCGAAGATCCGGGTCTTTCATATGCGCGGCCAGCCATTCGGTAGATACGAGGGTTTTCGGATCGTCCTGCATCAAAGCCTCCCCTAAGCGAGCTTGAATTTTCCCTATACCCGGCAGCATAGGGGTTCAAGGCTGGATAGCGCCTACGCCTGTAAACCGCTGTATTTATCGCGCCCGGCGGAGGCGAAAGTGCTGAATGATGCCGATGATACTGATAACGATCCAGAACCCTTCGATCAGCATTGAGGCCAGATTGAAGTTCTGAAGCAGGGAATAGACGATCAGGACCGAGCCCAGCAGATTGATCACCGGAAAGGCCAGATCGTCCGAATTCATCATCCGCATCTGCGTCGCGAAATACGCGGCAACCACGATCAGGGCACCGAACGAGCCGATGGCGTCCACGATGGTCAGGCTGTCGAAAAATGCGGTCATGAAAGGACCTTGCCGTTTTCAAAGAATTCAGTGTGCTGTGCGTAGTGGTGCATATTCAGAAAAACCGCCCCTTGCGCACCCGCGCGGTAACCGTGCGGGATATCCGCGGCAAACCGCAAACCTTGCCCCGACTGCAAGGAAACCCATTCCTCACCCCGTAAGATATCCAGCGCACCACTGAGGACGAACACCTCCTCTGTCACGCCTGCTGCATGTGCAGGCGACTCGTGGCTCTGGTTTGGGGTAAGGCTGACGTGAAAGGTTTCGGTCCCCAATGCAGGGTCAAATGGGAAGACGATCTTGACCTCGATACTGCCGGGGAAGGTCACGGTTTGAAACACCGACGGGTCGCCCTGCTTCGTGTCGATCAACGCGCTCAGCGGTACCTGGAACCCTTTGGCGATCTTCCATAGTGTCGCAATGGTGGGGCTGGATTCGCCGCGCTCGATCTGACCCAGCATGGCTTTGCTGACGCCTGTCAGTTCGGCCACCTTGGACAAGCTCAGGCCCGAGGCCGCCCGCACGTCCCGCAGTTTCAATGTTAAATCTTCAGAGTCCATCTCAGCGTCCCGCGAATCCTCTTGTGCGTTATAGCGCACATGTGGTACGTGCGCTATAACGTACGAACCCCAAGACATGCAACCCGAGGCAATAGGGAAACAGCATCATGCCATTGTACCGATCCAGAACCTCAACCCATGGCCGCAACATGGCCGGTGCGCGCGGATTGTGGCGCGCCACAGGCATGGGGGACGACGATTTCGGCAAACCGATCATCGCCATCGTCAACTCGTTCACTCAGTTCGTCCCCGGCCACGTTCACCTGAAGGATCTGGGCCAGATGGTCGCGCGTGAGGTCGAGGCCGCAGGCGGTGTCGCGAAAGAGTTCAACACTATCGCGGTGGATGACGGTATCGCCATGGGCCATGACGGGATGCTCTATTCGCTGCCTTCGCGAGAGGTCATCGCGGATTCGGTCGAATACATGGTCAACGCACACTGCGCCGACGCGATGGTCTGCATTTCGAACTGCGACAAGATTACCCCCGGCATGCTGATGGCCGCCATGCGCCTGAACATCCCGGCGATCTTCGTCTCGGGCGGTCCGATGGAGGCAGGCAAGATCGATATTGCCGATCTGGAAACGAAAAAGATCGACCTCGTAGACGCAATGGTCGCCGCTGCGGACGACAAGTTCACCGACGAACAGGTTCAACACATCGAAGAGAACGCCTGCCCCACCTGCGGCTCGTGCTCGGGCATGTTCACCGCCAACTCGATGAACTGTCTGGCCGAGGCACTGGGCCTGGCGCTGCCGGGCAATGGCTCGACACTGGCCACACACGCCGACCGTAAAGAGCTGTTCCTTGAGGCCGGTCGTCGGATCGTTGAGATCACCAAGCGTCACTATGATCTGGACGAAAAAGGCTTCCTGCCGCGCGAGATCGCAACCTTTGACGCGTTCGAAAACGCCATGAGCCTTGATATCGCCATGGGCGGATCGACCAATACGGTTCTGCACCTGCTGGCCATCGCACATGAAGGCGAGGTGCATTTCACCATGTCCGACATGGATCGCCTCAGCCGCAAGGTGCCGTGCCTGTGCAAGGTCGCGCCCAACACCGAGAACGTTCACATGGAAGATGTTCATCGCGCCGGTGGTATTTTCTCGATCCTCGGCGAGCTTAGCCGCGCGGGTCTGCTGCATGAAGACTGCAGCACTGTGCATTCGGCCACGATGGGTGAGGCGATTGCCAACTGGGACATCAAGATCGCCAACAACCCCAAGGCGCAAGAACTGTTCAAAGCCGCCCCCGGCGGTGTCCGCACCACGCAGGCGTTCAGCCAGTCGAACAGGTACAAAGAGCTGGACGTTGATCGCGAAGGCGGCGTGATCCGGTCCAAGGAACACGCCTTCAGCCAAGATGGGGGTTTGGCGGTTCTGTTCGGTAATATCGCTCGTGATGGCTGCATCGTGAAAACGGCTGGCGTGGATGAAAACATCCTGAAGTTCACTGGCTCCGCTTACGTCTGTGAAAGCCAGGATCAGGCTGTCAGCGACATCCTGACCGGCAAGGTGAAAGAAGGCGACGTGGTCGTCATCCGCTACGAGGGTCCACGCGGCGGTCCGGGGATGCAGGAAATGCTTTACCCGACGTCGTATCTGAAATCCAAAGGTCTGGGCAAAGCCTGCGCCCTGCTGACCGATGGCCGCTTCTCGGGCGGCACCTCCGGTCTGTCGATTGGGCACGTCTCGCCCGAGGCGGCCGAGGGCGGTGAAATCGGATTGGTCAAGAACGGAGATACGATAGAGATCGATATCCCGAACCGTACAATTCATCTGGCGGTCTCGGACGAGGAGCTTGCTGCCCGTCGCGAAGAGCAGGACGAAAAAGGCTGGGTGCCCGCCGCACCGCGCAAGCGCAAAGTGTCCACGGCACTGAAGGCCTATGCCAAACTGGCGACCAGCGCTGCCAAAGGAGCCGTGCGCCAGCTTTGATCACGTTCCGTACAGGCCTGCTATTTCAGCAGGTCGGTAAACGGAGCACGCACGGGCGCTCCCGCGCTCAAACGCGGTATCAGCTTCGCCGACACCACGTTCGGACTTGGGCCCGGCGCCGCGCAAATCGCGGCGCCGGGCCCAACCAGAGGAGGCGTCCCGCCAGAGACGTCGACAATGGACGGGAGAATTTGTTTGGCGGATCAGTCGCCCAGCTTGGCGTGGATTTCGTCCAGATCGATTTCGCCGATGGGCATCTTGTTGGCCGGGTTTTCGAAATCGTATTTGAACAGCTCGAAATCCTGTTTGTAGATTTCATAAACCAGATGCATCGACAGATCGTCGAAGTAATCTTCGACCGGGTGCGCGCGTTTGGGGCCGTGGCCTTCGGATTCATTGAACCGCGGAATCTCGGCCAGAGTCACCGGGTGCTTCAGTTCAACGTTATCCAGAACATCCTGCATCCCGTCATTGAACGCCTCGGTCCAGAAAATCCGGTCATAACGCCCGCCGTTTACAATGAAGGTCGATACATGGCCGGACATGGCTGACCAGTGAATGTCGGGATCCATCGGGCGGCGCCAGCGGATCGTGTCGCGGGCAAACAGAAGGAACCGGCGGAAACTGGCGATCTGGTCGAACTCGCCCTTACCGTCATCTCCGCCCACTTCGATCCCGTAGTTGTAGATCAGCGTCGGCACCAGATTGCCCCGGTACCGCCTGCCGTTGCGCTGGATGCCGCAGATCTTGTCGAAAAACGAACTGAGGATACGGGTGTAAGGATTGCGCACACAGGTAAAGGAATAAGACCCGTGATTGCGCACATTGTTCGTGATCAGGCCCTGACTCTGGTCAAACGCCCATTTATGCATGCCATCCTTTGCATCGTGGATGTCACCGTCAAAGAACTGACCATGATCGGAGTAATACATGATCTGACCAATGGTCGAACAGGCACATTTGGGCACCACACGGTACACCATGCTTTCGCTCTCGGTCATCCAGGTACCGGGAAAACCCATCTGCTGTGCCTCCTTCGCCGGTCAGGTATCGATCCGATACGCCAGCTTTTGGTAACAAAAAACCAAAATTATTCTGTTTATTCAATCGCTCATCCTCAGTATCACGGTTGAAACCGGGCAGAAACGGAAATTACGTAATCTCAATGGCGATGATTGCCTATATATTGCTGTGCCATAAGGACCCTGATGCGATCATCGCACAGGCCGAACAACTGACCGCGGCGGGCGATTGCATGGCGATCCATTTCGACGCGCGCGCCAGCGCTGACGCCTATGATCAGATCCGCACGGCGCTAAGAGACAACCCCAACGTAACCTTTGCCACCAAGCGCGTCAGGTGCGGATGGGGAGAATGGTCACTGGTGCAGGCCACGCTGAACACGCTGAACGCCGCGGTTGAGACTTTTCCCCGCGCCACCCATTTCTACATGCTGTCCGGCGATTGCATGGCCATCAAAACGGCGGAGTACGCCCACCGTTTTCTGGATGACCGCGACAAGGATTTCATCGAAAGCCACGATTTCTTTGAAAGCAACTGGATCAAGACCGGGATGAAAGAAGACCGGCTGATCTATCGCCACTATTTCAACGAACGCACCCAGTCCAAACTGTTTTACTCAACCTATGAGATGCAAAAACGCTTTGGCCTGACGCGAAATGTACCCGAAGATATTCAGGTGATGATCGGCAGCCAATGGTGGTGCCTGCGTCGCAGAACAGTCGAGATGATTCTCGATTTCCTGCGCCAGCGCCGCGATGTGATCCGTTTCTTCTCGACCACGTGGATACCCGATGAAACCTTCTTTCAAACACTGGTACGTCACCTGATCCCGAAGGATGAGATCGAGAACCGAACCCTGACATTCCTGATGTTCTCGGACTATGGAATGCCTGTCACGTTCTACAATGACCACTATGACATGCTTCTGGGCCAGGATTACCTGTTTGCCCGCAAGATCAGCGCCGAGGCGCATGAGTTGAAGGACCGTCTGGGTTCGCTCTACGCAAGTGAAGGGGTCGAATTTCCTGTCTCGAATGAAGGCCGCAACCTCTACGCGTTTCTTGCTGGTCGCGGGCGCATCGGCCGCAGGTTCGGGCAGCGTTTCTGGGAGGCCGCAAGTACGTTCGGCACCGAACGGGAACTCTTCATGATCGTCTGCAAGAAGTGGCACGTGGCCAAACGTCTTGTCGATCAGATCGCGTCGGAAACGAATATCCCCTGCGTTGAATACCTGTTTAACGAAGAAGAAACATTTCTGCCCGATCTGGGTGGGATCGAAACCACCTTGTTGAAACGCTCCCGCCATCGGCGGGCCGTCGTGCGCATGCTGTTCGACAGTTTCAGGTCGGATCAGTTGGTTCTGTGCCTCGACCCGGCCAATCTTGATGCGATTCAGGATTTTTGTGGTGAACAGGCCAAAACCCATGTGCTTGAAATTGAATGTGAATACTCGGACGAATACCTGATCGGCCACGCACGCCGTGTCGGGCTTGCCGGCGACAGCAGCCCTGAGAAAACGGTTGCACAGCTTCTGCCGACACTTCGCAACGACCTGAGCTACGAATCCGAACAGATCCGTGCCGCCGGGTTCGACAACTACTTGCGCCTTAGCGAAACCGCGCAGCGCGCCGAGAATGAAGCGGTGATCGCCAGGTTTCTTGGCCTGGACGAGGTACAAGCTCAGGCCGTGATGCGGTTGGATTATCTTTTCCTCGACTAAGCCCGATCGTCTTCCAACGATAGGCCACCTGCGGGCGCTCTCAGGCGGATACTCCATACCTCGGACGAGCATTCGATCTGTCAAACCAAGCGGGACCGTAAGCCCCAGTCACAGTATTCGTGATTTTTGTCCAAAAATCGGATACTGTGCAGCCAATTGGGCCATTTTGTTCACACTTTTTCCATCAGCAATGCGGCCCCCGCCAGTGAAACGCACAGAAAAAGACGGGTCTTTAATTCTGAATGACCGGTATCTGAGCGTCGAAAAACCAAAAGCACTGGCAGATCGAAGGTTGAATTTTGAAACGCAACTCCGGGGGGACACAGTTGTGCCTACAGATCACATTGCCAAATCCAGACCATACATCCCAAATGACGCAGACTGGACGTTGATTTACAACATCCTTCCGGGCGAAGCCCAGGTTGCGGACCCAGCCGTCATCAACCCTCAATTCGAATGCATTGAGGTGACCGGAAACACGGTCCTGCCAGCTGGCGGCATGTATATCGTGCTGCGCGGCGTGGTTCAGCTGCGCCAGAATGGGGAACCGTTGGCCAGTGCGGATGTTGGCGACTACTTCTATGAAGAACATCTGCAAATCTCGGATATTCCCGTCAGCCTCGAAGCGCTTGCGCTGGAGGGTACGCGGCTGGCTTACCTGTCCAGCGCGAACTGGCGGCAAATCCCCGAAGATATCCGGCAACCCTGTTTTGCCACGATGTTCGGGGACCTGGTCAGCGTTCAGTTGCAGAACTTTCAGCAGCCGATCAATTGCTGCAGCGTCACTGCGGCTGCACTCAGCATGTCGGCGCTGGGATTCAGCTGCGAAGTGAATGACATCTTCCGCGAATGCGCGCTGCCTTCGTCCTTTGTGGTGAACGACGGTATCTCGCTGGGTGAGCTGTTTGACGTCGCCTGCACCTATATTCATTCGCAAGGTCTTCGGGACCGGGTCCAGGTTCAGGCCTATTTCATGGATGAAGACACGACCAGCGTGCCGCTGCTGCTTGAGGCGATTGACGAATCCAATCGGCTGGGCGGGGACAACGACATTCTGGTGGCGAATTTCCAGGTCGGCGTCACCCACGGCAAAGAGAATATGCCGGGCGGGCATTTTGCCGTCATTGCCAAATGCAACCCAAGCACCGGGCTGGTGCATATGATGGATGTGCATCCCGAGAAATACGGCAAGCTTTGGGTAACAACAGTCGAGCGGCTGTGGAAGGGTATGTCGGATCGCGACGGAACCTCGATGCGATCACGCGGCATTCTGCGGTTTTCGGCGCGCGCCGCGGTCAAAACCCATCTGAAGACATTCAAGCAGCGGTGCAACTATGTCGACAGCACGCGGTATCTGGCGAAAGACCCCAAGAAACGCCGCAACCTATTCCGTCGGGCCACGCCCAACATGAATTCACTGGGAGTGCTGGCGGAAAGCCTCGCCATTCACGGCGACAACAGGGTGGACGAAGACGAGCTGCTGCGGGCAACCGAGGCGTCGTTCACGGATGCGGTCAGCCGGGTCGCCACCGCCGAAGATATGAACGACATGGCGGAAAAGTACCTCAGCCAGTCCGAGTATGTGCATCTGAGCAGCTCGTTTCATAGCTTTGAAACCCGCGAGGAAAAATCGCTCAAAACCCCGCAAGACTGGTTCAAGGCCCAGTTGAAAAGCCTGAACACCAACAAAGATCGTCACCTGATGATCAATATCGACTTCAATCGCGTCACCGGAATAGAAGCGATCTGCCCACCGGAAAACGTCTATCGGGAAACCGCCCTGCTGGAAGAGTTCTGGTGCCTGTGCATCGATTATGACGAGGCGGAGGACGTTGTCACCATTGTCGACATGAGTCCTGCGACCTCTCAGGTCTGGCAGGCCCCGCGCGGCAACATATTTCGCGGGCTGCGCGATCTGGAAGACCCCGCGCTGGTGATGATCGAAGAGATCGAACCGCCTGAAGACCCAAGCGATATCGCCAGTATCGTCAAGCACAATACGATGGTTCTGTTCTACGAGGATGAGGACCCCTGGTCTTACATGCTGCGCAGCGTTCTTTCGAACATCGGGGCAACAACCGTCAAGCAGATCGACGTGGGCGGGCGTGACCCCAACATGATCAGGATGCGGCGGCAATTGGTGACGCTCGGCGAAAGACCGGACACACCTTACCTGTTTTTCAAAGGCAAATGCATCAGCAAAAGCGATGAGCTGGAAGACATTGTGGACATGATCAGGGCCGGTGAATTGCAGGCCAGGATGCGTAAGGAAGGACTGCCTGTTTCCGATCTGAATGAAACCCCGAGTCTTGAGAAAAACCCGTTCGGATATCCCAAAGGGGTGATGAATCAGGTGAACGTCGGCAAGCGAAACGTCTTGTTGTGCGCCTGTGGGTCGTCGGCAGCTGACAAAATCCCTGAGCTCGTCGAACGTATCGTCGATGCAGGGCATAACGTGAAACTGATCCCCTCGGTCTCAGCCGAGAAATTCTTTCGGGATTTCGGGGCCGAAAGGATCGACGCCAAAATCACCCATCATGACTACTACCGTGACGATGACGAGTGGAATTTCCGCTACATGAAGTTTGACATGCCGGTGCGCGCCTCGCATCTGGCGCTGTGTGACTGGGCCGATTGCGTCATCGTGGCCCCCATCACCTGCAACACGATGGGCAAGGTCGCAAACGGTATCGCCGACAACCTTCTGACCTCGGTCTTTGTGGCCTGGCAATACCAGAAGAAACCGGTGATCCTTTGCCCCGCCTGCAACACCAATATGTGGAACAACATCACCACGCAAAACAACGTCGACAAGCTGAAGACACTGGGCGTCGATTTCGTCGGACCGCGTGAGGGGCGTTTGTCAAACGGCCGGATGGGCATCGGTATGATGGCCACGCCGGACCAGATCATGGAAGCACTGGCCGACGCGTTCGAAGAGTTGGACGATCAGAAGTACCGTGTCTGCAAATGGGCGCGCGAGGCTGCTGCTGCCGATGACATCAACGAATGGAAACGCGTGTTCCGCGCCATCGACGAAGGGATCGTTGGCGTCAATATCGTGGACGAAGCGCATGGGGATTCATTGCTGCACTACGCAGCCGGTGGTGAGGGAGAGCTGAACGAAAGCGGCCATGATCTGGGCAAGCCGGATTATGAGGCCGCCCAGGATCTGATCAAACGCGATATCGACGTCAATATCGTCAACGATCACGGGTTCACGGCCCTGCATGTGGCGGTAATGAACAAAGCGCCCAGGATGGTGGAAATCCTGCTGGGGGCCCAAGACATGGATGCGACCTCGTGCATCGAATTTGTTCAGGGCATGAAAATCGATCCCGAAATCCGGACCATGCTGGATAGCTGGGCGCATGATCACAACCTGAAGATGGCAGATCTCGAACAGGGGCGCGACGAGAGCTTTGTGGCGGTCAACGAGCCCACATACCTGTACTTTACCTATGGCTCACTGAAGCAGGGCTTCCCTAACCATGAGGCACATAGCGCAGTTCTGAGCGATTTCGTAGGATCGGCCCGCACCCGGCAACCGATGCCCCTGATCGTGCCGAAAGAACCCTTCTGCGACAATCCGAACTGTGGGTATTTGCACCGTATGGCCACGCTCGTGGATCAGCAGGGAATGGGCAAACAGGTGAGTGGCGAGGTCTATCGGGTGACACAATCCGGCCTGCGCGAGTTAGACAAGCTGGAGGGGTTTCACGGCCCCGACTCGCCTGAGAATGTATATATCCGCAAGAAGATCAACGTCATTGTCGAAGGCGTGATGAAGCCCGCCTATGCCTATGTCATCGCTGATCCCGCAAAGTATCTGCAAAACTTGCGCGACGGGACATCCGAAGTGGTCAGCGATTACACATTGGACATGGCGCAGGGCGAGCCCAAGCCGGGTTTTGAACCCGTGGCCTAACCCTCTTGCGTGCTGATCGGTGGCGGTTCGTTGCTTTCCTTCAGGCTGAGGTTATAGGCCGTGATCGCCACCATGCACAGCAGCACAAACGGCCAGAAGCTGGCCTTGGGAATCAGGTTGTCCCGATAGTGGATGATCCGCAGCGACGGCACCGCCTCAGAAGCGAAGAGGTAGGTGTTGATCGAAACCGCCAGCAACAAGAAATACATCAGGAAAAAGAAGGATTCCATGTAGATCACGGGCGAACCCGCAAATCCTTCGCGCAGTTGCACATGGGCCAGCAGGATCACGAAGAACAGAACCGAGCAGGTGCCGATCACGCTGGACGTGCTGAAGTCATGCCGCTCTGCCAGACCCTCGCGGCGGGTGACGGTCATGACCGCGCCGAACAACAGCATGGTCACAACGATCAACGGGATCATGTGGACAATGAACGCGTTTGCGAAATTGCGTTTGATGACGAAGTTATAGTGCAATTCGGGCGCGTTGGTTTGGTAGGCGTTCTGCCGAATGCCCAGTGTCGTATCCAGATTTGACAGTTTGTAATCGAAATAGGTGTTTTCACGCTCCCACGTCCCCATCACGATCTGGTTGTCGATCCCAAAGATGTCATCCGGCCCCGTTGCCGGGTACGCCTCAAAGTCAGGCACCAGCGCGACATTGACGTCAAACGAGGCAGGCCAGAACCGCACCCAGACCGTTTTGTGATCGAAGGGGTAACTTGTGTAGTCAAAGCTTTGGCGCAGGGTTTGTTCGAAATACCATCCGATCAATACACCGCCGGATTGCGGCAACCGATAAGCCTCGGCGATCAAACCGTTTGCGGTATCGACTGCTTCGGGCAGAAGAAAACCGACCTCCCCTTCGGCCGGAAGGATCGCATCGTGTTCACCCGTCTTGTAGTGCTGCCAGATGTAACCGGTGATCTGTACATCGCTGGCCCCAAGAAAGCTGAATGACTTAATGTAGATCCCCGTGCTCAGACGATAGTCCGGTGCCCCTTCCAGCTTGCCCAGATAAGCCTCGACTGAGGCCTGATCGGGCAGTTGCGTCGGGTCGCCTTCGAAATGGTTCAGTTCGATCCAAAGCCAGAGCAACAAAGCGGCCAGACCAAAGGTCAGCAGGCCAGAGATCAACCACACCTTTCTTTCGACGCTCATTCAGCCTCCTGCCTAGCCGCCTAATCCGTCAGAAAATCCGCGCGGCCCAGCAGGGATTGCGTGATGCCCATCGAGGCAAATTGCGTTTTCAGATCGGCAAATCCGCTATGCTCGGACGATGGGATATTCTGCTGACCACTTTCGGCCAAAAGGCGCGTTTGACGAATGGTCAGATCGACCATCGGCAAAGGCTCATTCGCCGTGAAAGCCGCAAGCCCTTCCGCGTATTCGATCGCAGCATCCCAATCCCCACGCCCCAGCATGACAGCGCTGGCATCGGGGTAAAAGTGCAGGTGACTGTGGCCAACACATCCTTCAGCGATGATCTCAGAGCCCAGTTTCAAAAGGCGTGATTGCTCATCAGGATCAGACTCGGCCATCGCTAGGGCCGAAAGGGCCTTGGGCCCCACAAAGTTCCGCCCATGCTCAAGCGCAATTTCAACCGCTCGAAGGCCGGTTTCCCGCGCCTGCTCCACCTGCCCGGCATAGACCTGCGTTCTGGCCAGATGTTCCAACGCCTGCGCCTCAAGGCGTTTTGCCCCCACACGCTCGGCGATTTCGGCAGAGACTGTGAAGGCTTCAAGCGCGCGGTCCAGGCTGCCCAAGAATGTCTCGGCCACACCAAGGCATGTTTGTGCCACGCATTCCGGAACGAAGGCAAAGTATTTCTGCGAGATTTCAATTGCTTCGTTGGCATCCGCTCTGCCCTGCCCGACATCGCCTGTGTAACTGCGCGCGACACTTAGATTGTGCAGATTGGCGGCAAGGTCCCGGACCAGCCCTTTTTCACGCGCCCGTTCCACGGCCTGAGTATAGAACCCTGTCGCCGTCTTCATGGTGGCATTCATGAAATTGGCGTCGCCAAATCCGCTCAGCGCCCCGACCTCAAGACGGGCTGATTCCAGTTTGCGCGCCAGCGACAGCGCCCGTTCATTGGCAATCAGAGCCTCTTTGTCGCGCCCGAGCGGGAAGTAAACATTGCCGCGCACATAGTTGATCTGCGCCATGTCCCGCTCAGATCCACATCGTTCGGCGGCTGCCTCGGCTGTATCGAGCGCTTCCAGCGCCTCCTGATACAGGCTGGCTTGCCGCGCGGCTTGCGCCAGGCCGATATGCGCCCGGCTGATTTGTTCGTCGGTTTCCGCCAGCTTGGCCGCGTCTTTGAATTCCTGCAGCGCTTCGTTTGATAGCCCCTGCAACCGATGCGTCTCACCCCTGGCGCATAACAGATCAAATCGAACACCTGCCGGCGATGGCAGTTCCAAAGCACGTTCTATCAAGGGGCTGGCATCGTCGAAACGGAACGCCTGAATCAGTTTGTCGGCGGCGTCCAGATAGGCTTGCGCGGCGTTATTCGCCCCGGCCCGATCCAGATGCTGAGCCCGCAGGGTCGCATCACGATCCTCGAACCACTGCGCCGCCTGACGGTGCAGGCGGGCACGTTCGGACTTGACCAATGTCGCATAAGATCCGTCCCGGATCAGCGCGTGGGCAAACATGAGGTCGGGTCCGGCCTCACGGATCAGTGCCGAACGGATCAGGTTGGTCGTATCCAGATGCCCTTCGCCCAGAATGAAATTCAGAACTTCGGGCGAGAACCTCTGACCCAGTACCGACGCGGCCTGAATGGCGGTTCGGCTGGCTCGGTCCAATGCATCAAGACGCGACTGAACGATACCCTGAATGCTGCCGGGCACGCTTTCCTGCTTGAGCACATCCGTATTGCGCAGCAGCTGCTCCAGAAACAGCGGGTTGCCGCCTGCGCGTTGGACGCAGGTTTCCAGCAAATCCGAGTCAATGGCGCGGAACTCCTCGACCAGTTGTCTGACCTGATCCTCTCCCATCGGGGCCAGTTCCAGTTTTGACACCAGCGCACCATCCGTTGCCATTTGCCAGTCCCTGTTGATCGGGTCGCCTTCGGCCCGGCTGGTCATCATCAATACACAAGGGATATTCCGCGTTGCGGCCGCAATATGCGAACTGGCGGTCAAAATGTCAGGCGAGGCCCAGTGAATGTCTTCGATCTGAATGAGTAGAGGCGCTTCCTGACTGCGGGCCGTAAGCAGTTCATCCAGGACCTGACGCCGCCCCCGCAGGCGGGTTTTGTTATCCATCACTGCATAAACTTCGGCTAGGCCCGGGTCCTGTTCAAGCTCAAGCAATGCGTTGAGATGCGCCGCATTGGACGGGCTGACCCAGCCCTTGGCAATCGCGTCCTTTGCAACAGCGGCCCCGGTTTCCGCCCCGTCCGATGCGTCCAGTCCCAAAATGCTGCGGGCCACGGTCTGAATGGCCGAATGCCCTTCGCGTGCACCGAAATCCATCACAACGCCATTGTGGATTGTGTAGGACAGGCTGGACGCCAGTTCCGCCACCTGTTCGGACAAGTGGGTTTTGCCAATTCCGGGCTCGCCCAGAACGATGTGAACCTCGCCTTTACCATGGCGCTGGCACCGGTCGAACGTGGCCGAGAAAATCGACATCTCACGCTCGCGCCCGATGAATTTATGCCGTCGCGTCCGGATGTTCCGGGCCAGCCGATCCAGACGCCAAACCTCAATCGGCTCGCTCAGGCCCTTGATCGTTTTGACACCGATGGATTCACCCACGAATAGCGGGCCCAGCGCACGCTGAATGTCATGTGAAACCAGGGTTTCCTCGCCGCCGGAAATATCGGTCAGCCGGGACGCCAAGTTCACCCCATCCCCCGTTACCGTGTATTCCGTATGGGACTGGCTGCCGGTTGTACTGGCAATGACCTGACCGGATGAAATGCCGATGTGACAGGACAACGGCGGTGACAGTGTCGGCAGTACCGCGTGAATCTCGGCCGCAGCCCGCGCCGCCCTTTCGGTGTCGTTGGTATGCGAGATCGGCGCCCCGAATACCGCCATGACCGCGTCACCGATATGCTTGTCGATGCGACCGCCGTATTTCTCGACGACATTGTCCACCTTGCTGAAGAACTGATTGAGCAGCGCGTGCATGTCTTCCGCATCCAGCTCGCTGGACAGTTTCGTAAATCCGGTCAGGTCAACAAACATCACGGTGACCTGTCGCCGCGCAGGTTCAAGCGGCGCGGCAGGTTCCGGATCAGAGGCCGTCTGAGTGGCGTCGAGCTGTTCAATAGCCCGCAACAGCCGCCGACGATCGCCGACGGCAGTCACCCCGATTTCGATCAGATCCTCGGCCGTCAAATCCGGCAGGATAGAGAAATCGATCTTGTTGTCTGTGAAGGCCTGCGCGTACTCGTTTAATCCAATTGCGCTCAGCCAGCCCCTCAGGTCTTGAGACATATCGCCCCTCTGAAGTCCCCCACTTCAAACGGGAACCTAACATGACAGCATGCCTCGAGTCTGCAAAAACCAAATTAATTTGTGATTTTGAGCAGGGTTAAGCCATTTTTACTCGCTCCCTGAGCCTGCGTTTCCAAATCCGCTCGACAGGATAAATGAACGGCAGGTTTCGGTGATCTCCCGAAATCGGGCCCTTTCCCGGACATAAAGATACACCTCGCGCTTGTCCGGCAAATTTGAAATCGGACGAAAGGCAACGGCGTCCGGGATGAATTGCGCGACGGTTTGCGGCAAGACCGTGATCCACCGACCCGCCCTGACCGTCGTGATCAGGGAATGCGTGTTGTGAATGGTGACCTCGGCCCTGTCCAGAATTTCTCGGAAAGAAGGGGATTCGATAAAGTCACACAGGGCGTTTCGTACGAAGGGTTCAGTCATAAGATCTGAAATGCCGGGCGGTTCGGCCTGTGTCATCAACGGGTGATCGGATGCCGCAACCAGCCCGAAACGGTCTTGAAACAGCGGCTCTGCACTGACCCCGTTCAGCGGGTAATGGCCGGATGCAATCCCGATATCCGAACTGTCCCCGGCTACGGCATCCAGAACCTGCTGCGAATCCCCGTCCCGCAACTCGATCTTCAGACCGGGAAAGCGCGATGTCATGTGACTCAGCAACTCAGGAAAGACCAACGCACCGACGGACGGAACAGATACGATGCGGATCATACCATGCTCGGCCTGCGCGGCCAATTCTATGTTCTGAACGGTCTGATCGAAATCCCGCACCTGTTTGAGCGCAAGATCCAGAACCTGCTGGCCCAGCGGGGACAGGTGGTTTTTCCGTTCCCCTTCAAACAGTTTCTTGCCCAGATGTTCTTCGAACTGTTTCAACATCATTGAAACGGCAGACTGTGTCCGGCCCAATCGGCTGGCGGCCTCGGCAAGGTTTCCGGTTTGCGCGACGGTACAAAAGCACCGCAGCATCTCGACTTTCATGGCCATACTTCAATCTTTCTGAAGTTTTCTAAAGTTATTTGAGTTTGACTGATGCTACCTTCAAACCCCATCTTTACCCAAATCGAAATTTGCGAATTTGGGGCCTGACGTGACCAAACTGAACCTGATTGCCGGCGAATGGCTGGCGGGCGAAAGCGAAATTGAAAACCGCAACCCTTCGGACCTGAGCGATCTGGTCGGCATGTTCGCGCAGGCCAGCACCGATCAGCTTGAGGCAACGCTGGATCAGGCGCGCGTCGCGCAGGCCGAATGGGCCGCCTATGGACTGGAGCGGAAACAGGCCGTGCTGAATGCCATCGGCACCGAGTTGATGGCCCGCGCAGAAGAACTGGGCACTCTGCTCAGCCGTGAAGAGGGCAAACCGCTGACCGAAGGCAAGGGTGAGGTCTACCGCGCCGGTCAGTTCTTCACTTACTACGCCGCCGAGTGCCTGCGTCAGATCGGCGAGAATGCGGATTCCGTGCGCCCCGACATCGAAGTCGATGTGCGCCGCGAAGCTGTCGGTGTAGTTGCCATCATCAGCCCGTGGAACTTCCCGACAGCAACCGCATCGTGGAAGATTGCACCGGCACTGTGCTATGGCAACGCGGTTGTGTGGAAGCCAGCCAACATCACACCGGCGTCGGCTGTGGCCCTGACCGAGATCATTGAACGGCAGGACATCCCCAAGGGTCTGTTCAGTCTCGTGATGGGTTCGGGCCGTTCGATCGGCCAGCGCCTTGTCGAAAGCCCCAAGGTCAACGCGATCTCGTTCACCGGTTCGGTCCCAGTGGGCAAAGGCATCGCCGCCGCTGCGATCCAAAACCTGACCAAAGTGCAGATGGAGATGGGGTCCAAGAACGCTCTGGCCGTGATGGACGACGCTGATCTGGATCTGGCGGTAACGCTGGCTTTGGGCGGCGCGTTTGGGGGAACCGGGCAGAAATGCACGGCCTCGTCGCGGCTGGTGGTTCACGCAGGCATTCACGACGCCTTTGTCGAGAAACTGGTTGCAGGCGCGCAGGCAATGAAGGTCGGCCATGCGCTGGAAGAAGGCGTGCAAATGGGCCCCGTTGTCAGCCAGCAGCAGCTAAGCGAGAACCTCGCTTATGTCGATCTGGGCAAGTCCGAAGGGGCCGAGCTGGCGTGCGGTGGTCAGCGTCTCGAGATGCCACATGACGGTTTCTACATGTCGCCGGGCGTGTTCCTGAACACCACCAACAACATGCGCATCAACCGCGAGGAAATGTTCGCCCCTCTGACCAGCGTCATCAAGGTTGGCAGCTATGACGAGGCGCTGAGCGTCGTCAATGACACCAATTTCGGCCTGACTTCGGGCATCGTCACCAAATCTTTGGCCCGCGCCACCCATTTCCGCCGCAACGCGCGCACTGGCGTTGTGACGGTCAACCTGCCCACCGCCGGCACCGACTACCATGTGCCCTTCGGTGGGCGTGGTGACAGTTCCTACGGGCCGCGCGAACAGGGCAAGGCCGCGGCCGAATTCTACACAACTGTCAAAACCGCCTATATCAGCGCCGGGCCAGTCTGATGCTGATCGACGGCCTGCAATATGCCAACTGGTCGGAAAAGATTTTCCGGCAACTGCGCGAAGGCGGCGTGGATGCGATCCACGTTACCATCGCCTATCATGAGAACTTCCGCGAAACGGTTCTGAATTTCGAGAAATGGAACCGCTGGTTCGAGCAATACCCGGACCTGATCATGAAAGGCCGCTGGGCCAGCGACATCGATACCGCGCGGGAAACAGGGCGGACAGCGGTGTTCTTCGGGTTCCAGAACCCCTCACCCATCGAAGACGATATCGGGCTGGTCGAAATCCTGCACGATCTGGGTGCCCGGTTCATGCAGCTGACCTATAACAACCAGTCCTTGCTGGCGACCGGCTGCTATGAGGCCGAAGACACCGGCATCACCCGCATGGGCAAGCAGGTCATCAAGGAAATGAATCGTGTGGGCCTTGTCATCGACATGAGCCATTCGGCAGACAGATCGACCATCGAAGCCGCTGAGCTGTCGCAACGCCCCATCGCCATCACGCACGCCAATCCGTACGAATGGTCCCCGGCTTTGCGCAACAAACGCGACGACGTCATCCGCGCGGTGACGGAAAACGGTGGGATGCTGGGCTTTTCGGTCTACCCTCATCACCTGAAAGACAAGTCCGACTGCACGTTGGAGAGCTTTTGCGAGATGATTGCCCGGACCGCAGACAAATACGGTGCTCAGCACCTCGGGATCGGCACCGACTTGTGTCAGGATCAACCCGACAGTGTGGTCGAGTGGATGCGTGTCGGGCGCTGGACAAAAGAAATTGACTACGGCGAAGGTTCGGCCTCGGCCGCTGGGTTCCCTCCTATGCCCGGCTGGTTCAAGGACAACCGCGACTTTGGAAATATCGAATCCGGTTTGCGCGCTACCGGTATGAATGACGAAGAAATCGCAGGCATCATGGGCGGCAACTGGTATCGTTTCTTTGCTGAAAACTTTGGTCCACAATCCGCATGAAAGAAATGAGCGCCCATATCCCGCGGCGAGAGCCCGCGCAGGTGATGCGCCTGTCACGGCTTGGGTCATTGCATCAATGCCGCCTCAGCTTCATGCGGCAACTGACACGCCGAATGGCACGGGAGAGCTGGCGATTTACCCGCCCTGTGTTTGATATCGATGCCAATGGCGTGGGCCACGCCGTTTATACCGCGCAGGGGCCGGATCGCGCGTATTCTCTGGTGGCTTTTGCCCATGATCTGCCGCCCGAACAGCGATCCGACCGAGTGATCGCTGAAGCCTGGGATGCCACTTTTACCTTGTTCGACGGTGTCCCCACCCCTGAAGATATCGATCGCCTGTCGCGAAATGTACCGCTGCAAGAGGCAGGGCGGGTCAGCGAATCCGAATTGTCGCTGTCGCGCGCCAATCGCTCGGTGCGGCTCTGGGCTCATGTGGTGGATCGTCTGGCAGCAGGTCGACAACCGGATCTGGAACAGATTTATCAGGTTGGATATCTGATGCGGACCACGGCTGTTTATGGGTCCGGCAAATTCGGTGCTGCAGATCGTGAGAAAACAGCGGACCGGGCCGAGGTCAGCGGGCCGTTCCAGATCGAAATGCTGTCGGTCTATCTAACCCGGGTTTTCGTACGCGATCTGGTGCAACATATGGCGCGCGCCAAAGGAGGGGATCAGACAGCGGTTCTTGACCCTCAGATCGCCCGCTGGCTGGGTATCGGCAATTCAACTGGTCTGGGCATGGCGCCGTTCATCGTGAACCATCCGGTTCTGTTCAACAACTGGATCATGGCACGGGAAGAAGCCATCTCGCGCGTGCGGTCTGTCGAAACAGCCTCCGTGGACGAGGTTCACGGGTTCCACGATGCATTCGCGCGCAGCAAACAGTCGATCGCATGGTGGCGATCCGCGCATCCAATCCAGCTTGAAAAGCTCGCTGCCCTGAATGCCGACGTGCAACAAATTGACAGCTATCTGACCATAAACAATCTGAATCAGGCTCACCCCTGGAATCGTCTAATCCGATGGTCCGAAACTGCCCTTTCGGAAGAGGGGCAGGAACTGCTGGCCTCGCTCATCCTGGAACCTTATGGCGATATGGTCGACGGGCTGGCCGGTTGCATGGCCGACACAAACGCGACAGCACAGATGATCGACGGAGAGATGCCGGTCGCGGATGTGCGCACCCTGATCCGCCACAGCTTTGACTGGGCTTTGGGTCTGGATTGGGGCGCATCCGAAAACTGCGCGCGGGCCTGGTATGTATCCGAAGAAAAACTGGAACCCCGTCTGGGCGAACGGTTTGAAGAACCAATTGCCGACTATGAACAACCGCTCGCACCGGCGCGTGACGCGGTGGCGGCCTATGAAGCCTTACGGGAGTGGCCAGATGACGCTCTGGTCGCAGATTTCCTTCTGCGCCATCCGGAACATCGCCACACCGTGCGCCGCGCCCAAATCAGCCGCGTCGCGCCTTATGGCGAAATCCATGACAACACGATCAGTGCCAAAGTGATGCCCATCGATATGCTACGTGCGAAACTGTCCTTCTTTGGCGCCACGCATTTTGACCCTCGATCAGATCGTTGGGTGCGCATCTGCATGTATTCCGGCGCACCTTATCCTGAGGAGTTGAACGCCGGAAACGCGGATCTTTGGGTCTATCCGGAGGTCGCAGAATGACCTTTTCCCTGAACGAAGTGGAGGCCACCGCCAAACGCGCATCCCGTGGGGCCGGATATGCCTGGGGCGTGGCGGAGGAAGCTGCAAAAGCCACACGCTGGCTTTGCGCCCAGGGGTTCGATGGGACGGCCATTCTGGCGCAACTGCTTCGGCGGGAATTTGCACCGGTTCTGGAACGTCACATTCCAACCGCCCAGAAAAGAGAGTGGGTCGGTGACCAGGACCTATGCCCATTGGTGACCGGAGCGGCGCTATCGGATTCTCCGACCACCCTGTCGCAAGGCACCATATCGATTTCCAACGTTGCCGCCCCGCTTTTGTTGCTGCCCTTTGTGGCCGCCATAGCAAAAAACCGAATGACAACTGTGGCAATCACTTTTGACGGGTTTTCAGCGATAACTGACGGAACTCATCTGAGCTGCGAAGACTGCAATGTGTACAGGTCTGACCACGTTGAAATAGTTGAAGGCGGTCACCTACAAGCGGCACGCACCATGCAAAGCCGCGCCGCCCCGAATTATGAGGCGTGGCAGTTCCTCAACACCATGGCGCATCGCACCTATGCCCCAGCAACAGAAGAATCCCGACGGCTTGGCGCTGGTTCAGGCTTGTCAGACAACGATTGAAGGACCACCCGATGACCGAGACCAAAACACTTTCGCTTGCCGAAATCGAAGAGCTGTCGTTCAACGCTCTGATCGCCGCTGGCACAAGCGAAGAGAACGCCCGCCCTCTGGCCGTCGCCACGGCCGCGACCGAGGCAGATGGGGTGGCCAGCCACGGTTTGGCTTATATCCCGATCTACTGTGAACATGTGCAATGCGGCAAGGTTGATGGTCAGGCGAAACCAACGCTTGAAACCCCGCGCCCCGGCCTTATCCGTGTCGACGCCGCGACCGGTTTCGCGCATTCGGCCATTGATCTGGGGTTTGAGGCATTGATCCCTGCGGCGCGCGAACAAGGCATCGCTGCGTTGGCAATTACCAACAGCTACAACTGCGGTGTTCTCGGCTATCACACCTATCGATTGGCGCAGGCGGGACTGGTTGGTCTTGGGTTCACCAATGCCCCCGCCTCGATTGCACCGTCGGGCGGATCGAAGCCCGTTGTGGGCACCAATCCGTTCTCCATTGCGGCACCGGGTACAGACGGGCAGCCAGCCCTGCTGATCGACCAAAGCGCCAGCACCATCGCAAAAAGCGAGGTCATGAAACACGCAAGGGAAGGCAAAGCCATTCCGGTCGGATGGGCGCTGGATGCTGACGGGAACCCGACAACAGACCCTAACATTGGCCTAAAGGGCAGCATGGCCCCGTCCGGTGGGTACAAAGGCGTGGGTATCGCTTTGCTGACCGAAGTCATGGCCGCTGCCCTGACGGGATCAACACTTGGATTGAACGCATCGCCCTTTTCAGGAACTGCCGGAGGACCGCCAAAGACAGGGCAATTTTTCATCGCGATTGATCCCACAGTATCGTCCGACGGCTTGTTTACCGGTGCAATGACAGATCTGGTTGAATCGATCAGAGCTCAGGATGGCGCGCATCTGCCCGGCGACGGCCGTCGCAAGAGCCGCTTGTCGTCCAGCGAGTCCGGTGTCGCGGTGAACTCTGCAACTTTGGCAAAGATCGAAGGAATTGTGGGGGCAGGCTAACGCCCCCCCCCTCAGTTTGAGCGCAGCAATCAGGTGACTGCTTTGTGGCAATATGCATTGCACGCGCTACCACCCCACAAAAAACTGTCACGCCAACAAGGAAGACATACATTGGCGACCCCGGCAGGATTCGAACCTGCAACCTGCCCCTTAGGAGGGGGCTGCTCTATCCAGTTGAGCCACGGGGCCGCGCTTCGCCTTCTGTAACCGGGATTTTCCGGGTTGTCATCGGCTTTGCACAATTGTTGTACACGCAGACCTGTTCACGCTACCATCGGACAAAACAACAACGCAGGTGCCTCCCGTGAACAGTGAAACCAAACGCCCGCTTACCCTCCGCGATGTGTCCGAGGCTTCCGGAGTATCCGAGATGACGGTAAGCCGGGTTCTGCGTAACCGGGGGGATGTGTCCGACGCCACCCGCACCCGCGTTCTCGCCGCCGCCAAAGAGCTGGGATATGTCCCCAACAAGATCGCAGGCGCGCTGGCCTCCAGTCGGGTCAATCTGGTTGCGGTGATCATCCCGTCGCTTTCGAACATGGTGTTTCCCGAGGTGATGACCGGCATCAATCAGGTATTGGAAGATACCGAACTGCAACCCGTGGTTGGCGTCACGGATTACCTGCCCGAGAAAGAGGAAAAGGTGCTGTACGAGATGCTCTCGTGGCGGCCTTCGGGCGTTATCATCGCTGGGCTCGAACACACTGACGCCGCCCGCGCAATGCTGGATTCGGCAGGCATTCCCGTGGTCGAGATCATGGACACTGACGGCAAACCGGTGGACGCGATGGTGGGAATCTCACACCGCCGCGCCGGGCGCGAGATGGCGCAGGCGATCCTGAAGGCCGGGTATCAGCATATCGGGTTCATGGGCACCAAGATGCCTCTGGACCACCGCGCCCGGAAGCGCTTTGAAGGCTTTACCGAGGTGCTGGGCAAACACGGGATCGAGATCGAGGATCGCGAGTTCTATTCCGGCGGATCTGCCTTGGCCAAGGGGCGTGAGATGACGCAGGCCATGCTGGAACGTTCGCCTGAATTGGATTTTCTATATTATTCCAATGATATGATCGGTGCCGGCGGTCTGCTGTACCTGCTGGAACAGGGCGTGGATATTCCGGGTCAGATCGGGCTGGCCGGGTTCAATAACGTTGAACTTTTGCAGGGCCTGCCACGTAAACTGGCGACGATGGACGCCTGCCGTTTGGATATCGGCCGACAAGCCGCTCAGATCATCGCCGAACGCCTAAAAGATCCGGAGTCCGAGATCGAGACGCGCGTGACCCTGACCCCCAAAATCAGCTTTGGCGACACTCTGAAACGGCGATGAGCGTGTCCCTGAAACGGCTCGACAACCGCGCGGCCCGAGCCATTTTCATGGATCGACATGCATTGGCCGAACAACCTTCGGGCGCGGCTAAAGGTGATGAGCTTCTGGACCTGATCCAGCGGCTAGGTTTCGTTCAGCTCGACAGCATTAACACGGTCGCCCGCGCTCATGACATGATCCTGTTTTCACGCAGGCCTTCTTATCGCAGTGCAAACCTGAAAAGGCTCTATGAAAGGGAAAAAGCGCTGTTTGAGCACTGGACGCATGATGCAGCCGTGATTCCGATGTCGTACTACCAACACTGGCACCTGCGCTTTCAACGCGATGCGGACTTGCTGAAAGCGCGATGGAAAAACTGGCGGCGGGATGGGTTTGAACAGCAGTTCGAAACGGTTTTGCAACACATTCGGGACCACGGTCCGGTATCCTCTTCCGACGTCGGCAAGGATGAAAAGAAGGGCTCGGGCGGATGGTGGGATTGGCATCCGTCGAAAACCGCTCTGGAGTTTCTATGGCGTTCGGGTGCTTTAACCGTTGTGGGGCGGGAAGGGTTCCAGAAACGCTATGATCTGACCGAACGGGTGATTGAAACCCGGCTGTGTCCCGGCAATATGCCCTGTGATGCCGAGGCGACCGTCGATTGGCTGTGCAATGCAGCGTTGGACCGGTTGGGTTTTGCAACGTCCGGCGAATTGGCTGCGTTCTGGGACACGGTCAGCACAACAGAGGCGAAGAACTGGTGCGCCCGGGCGCTGGCAGATGGCGACATTGAAGAAATCGAGGTTACCTGCGCCGACGGACGCCTGCGTAAAACTTTTGCACGCCCGGGATTGCTGGATCAGGTGACCGACTTACCGCAACCGCCCGGCCGCATCCGTGTTCTCAGCCCGTTCGACCCGATGCTGCGTGACCGGAACCGGGCCGAGCGGTTGTTTGGCTTTCACTATCGCATCGAGGTCTTTGTACCCGAGGCCAAGCGCACCTATGGCTATTACGTCTTCCCGCTGCTCGAAGGAGACCGTCTGGTTGGCCGGATCGATATGAAAGCGCATCGCGATCGTAACCTGTTGCATGTCAAAGCACTCTGGCCCGAACGCGGGGTGCGTTGGTCTGACGCTCGCACCCGCCGTCTGAATGCCGAGTTGGACAGGGTGCGTCGACTGGCCGGCGTCACCGATGTCGAGTTCGCAAATGACTGGCTGAAAGACCCTAAATAGGGTCTATTCGGCGCCAGAGATCGTGAGTTGGATCGGCTCCAGCCCGTCGATTTCACCAGTCAGAACATCCCCTGCCACAACCGGGCCTACGCCCGCAGGTGTACCGGTCAGGATCAGATCACCGGGGCGCAGATGGTAGAAACCGGACAGGTGCACAACGATTTCGTCGATCTTCCAGATCAGTTCTTCCAGCGTCGCGTCCTGGCGCAGTTCGCCGTTTACACTGAGGCGGATGTGTTTGTTGTCGTCCGGAGACCAATCAGCAGCAGGGGTCAGTGGAGCAAAAACTGCTCCGTTTTCGACGTCTTTGCCCAGATCCCAGGGTCGCTGCTTGTTTCGCTCGCGGATTTGCAGGTCGCGGCGGGTCATATCAAGCGCACAGCCATAGGCGTAGACAGCATCCCACGCCTGCGCTCGGGTGGCTCGAAACACTGGCTTTCCAATCGCCAATGCCAGTTCCATCTCGTGATGGTAATTCTCGGTCCCGGCTGGATACGGGACGGTCGCTCCGGAGAGGATCGCGTTTGGTGCGGACTTGGTGAAATAGAACGGTGCTTCGCGATCCACCTCATTCCCCATCTCGGCGGCATGGGCCGCATAGTTTCGGCCTACGCAGAAAATACGCCCAACAGGATAGCCCGCGGGCTCGCCGACGAAGGGGATGGTGATTGGATCGGGAAGGGAAAACAGACTGTTCGACATGTTGGATCCTGAATATTGCTTTGCCGTCATCTTACGCCTGCCAGAACAGTCAGCAAGCCGGGAAAGCGCGCTGGATTTCGCCACCATCCAAGAGTTGTTTCAGCGCGAACCTGCTCAATTCTGACCTGAGAGAAAACCGCCGTATCAAAACAAGTGCATATTCGTCTTTATGGACGCATCAAGGCACAAACAAATCGGGTTAACACTTGGCTCAGACGAATGTCGGGCTAGGTACTGAAAAGGACTGGTTTGACGCATCCATCTTATGAGATGCGAAGACAGCAATACCGCGCCCTTGGCACCATAAGTGACCAAGGTGACGCGAGAAAACCACTTGCGGACCCATGTAACGATCGGAAATTGCCAAAGTCTGTTTCGGAGAGCATAGGTGCATGGCCCTTCCCCCAAGGGCAGAAAAACCCTAGTCAGAGCCACATTTTCGGCTCGCCAAATACTCCGATGCGCAGGCCGGACCGTCAGGTCAAACCTGACGCAACCGGCCTCAGGCCAGGCCCAACAACCAGTCCGAGTCTGGCCGCCCCGCCGGAGATACCCCCTAAAGTTTCCGGCGGGGTTCTGGCGAAAAATGCCTCGGATCGCGATCGATATCAGGTATCCAGGTCTTTCAGTTCGTTCAGAAGATCCAGCAACAGTTCATGCTTCTCCGACCCCAGATTGGAGCGAATGCGTTCGGCCTGTGCCAGGCTGACGGCCAGGTTGGCGCGTATGATCTGAACTCCGCCCTCAGCAATCTCGACAATCTGGCGGCGGCGGTCCGCCGGATGGCAGCGCCGCGTGATCAATCCACGATGTTCCAGCTTTTGCAAAATGCGGGTCAGGCTGGGCAACAACAGACAGGCACGATCAGCAATATGCGTCGGCTCCTGCGGGCCTTCTTCGATCAATACACGTAGCACGCGCCACTGCTGTTCAGTGACGCCAGCGTTGGCCAGCATTGCTCGGATGGGTCCCATAACCTTTTCCCGCGCCCGTAAAAGCGCAATGGGCAAAGATCGCGACGTCAGTGGGATGTCGTCGGTCATATGAAAATTATCGCCGAAATCCGTGCTTTACGCAAGGGAACCCACCGGAAGGGTTACGGTTTCAAACCACTGCGCCAGGTGAAAAAACCATGCGCGAAGTGTCATATTCAGCCATCACACTCACCAGAAAAGGCTGGGTCACGCCGAACAAATGAACCCAAAAATGATGATGCGTTCATGGTCCAGGTCGCCATCGCTGCGCACCTGACGGTTCAAAAGCGGAGGATTTCAGACTTGTGCATCGTAAAATCGCATATTCAGTCTCTAATGCAGGGAAAATACAGTTTGACGGCCTCGATACGCGTTTATCGATCCATAGCCGCAGCTGCCTGAGCGTACCCACCCGACGCTCCGTCCACGAAGTGTACGTGGTCATCCCGCGTGGCGGACGGGACAAAACATGTCATCATGGCCTCGTCTTGCACATGTAGCCCGTATCGAATTTTGCCGCGCCCACGGGCCTCTTGCAGCATATGTTTGATCTGTCGCAAAGTGGCTGGATCACAATCCAGTGTCATCTTCAGACCGTCATCGAATTTGCGGAAATCAGCATTGCTGCTGACCATTTTCCTGTAATGATCGGGCTCGAACTGCCCAAGGCGCTTACCGATCTTGAACAGGATCGCGATCAACAGGTTCTGAACCAGCAAGAAGAGCTTGTGCAGCGCCAAACGCCGCCCTTCGCGCGAAACATGCGCGTCGATTTCGAGCCCAGGCGGAGGCCACCTCATGGGCGGGCCATTTTCCGGCACCGGATGGCCTGCGCGTTCCAGTTCTTCAGACGCTGACAAAACGGATTGTGCCAGATCGGCAAAGTCACGTTCAGTTGCCGAGGCGGTCGGTTCGATGACCAGCGAAACGATCTGACCATGCCGCGCCGGGCTGTTGGACCATCTACACGACAGGCCCGTCAGGTCCGGCTGCACACCTGGCTCGGCTGGCGCAATCATATGGTGGCCCGCTTTCATCTCAGCCTCGGCCCAGGCCAACCCGCCGCCCGAGAACATGGCGTAATCCACCCCGGACGACGGTGCAAAGCGGGCAACACGCAGATCCCTGCCCACCCTTCGAATCTCTGCGACAGACACCAACGCCGCACGCAAAGGCATGGAAAACTCTTCTTCCGCCCAGCGCCGCAAGGCTGCCAGGGTTTCCCGGGCCGCTTCAACGCCACTGGGAGGGACGGCAAACGCCGCTCCATCACCGCCAAAGACATAGGGAAACAGCTTGCCGCCCATCGCGTTAATCATCGCCGAGATTACGGCGGCCCCAACAGTGTTGACGGTCTTGTACCTGCCCCTCGCGATTTCACCCGTTGAATCAACAATATCCGCAACACCCAGAAACCAATCGTCCGGCACAGTCGAAAACTGCGCCGGGTCTGCCAACAGCGTAAAATCCCGCAACAGGGGAAGGTTTTCATAAAACGCAGAATGGAGGTCTTTCATTTTCCCCCTCGAAATCAATCATCTGGCTAAGATAGATGGAATGCGGCCCGAGTCCGCTTTCTGAAACATAATACACATGCTTGTGCGTTGCATCATGACATGCCAAGCGTTCCTTTCGGATGAGCGGAAAAGGGGCAGGAAATGCAGACGGGTTTGGTGGTTTTATGCCTGGGCTATGTGCTCAGTCAGTTCTTCCGTGCGTTTCTGGCCGTTCTCAGCCTGGACCTTGAACGTGATATCGGCGCGACGCCCGAGGATCTGGCCTTTGCGTCGGGTCTTTGGTTTCTGGTGTTTGCAGCAATGCAGATCCCGGTCGGCTGGGCACTGGACAGGGTCGGCCCCCGGTTGACTGCAGCGGCGCTGCTTCTAGTTGGCGGCGCAGGAGGGGCTGCGATTTTCGCCGCAGCGACCTCACCTTTGCATGTCAGCGTCGCTATGGGTCTGATAGGCGTCGGGTGCTCTCCGGTCCTGATGGCATCGTATTTCATCTTTGCCCGCGAATACCCTCCGGCCCGGTTCGCCACATTGGCCGCCGTCATGCTGGGGGTCGGCTCGGTGGGCAATCTGGTAGCCTCTTACCCAACCGCGCTTGCCGTTGAGTGGATGGGGTGGCGCGCAACGATGATCGGGTTGGCCACGGTATCTGCCGTAATTGCCTTGGGGATCTGGCTGAGCGTACGCGACCCCGCCAAGGTCGAGACGGAACACAAAGGGTCGCTGCTGGATCTTCTGAAAGAGCCTGCTCTTTGGCTGATCATGCCCCTGATGCTGGTGGCCTACGCACCCTCAGCCGCCCTGCGCGGGCTTTGGGCGGGTCCCTATCTGAACGATTTCTTTGGTCTGAACACGACTCAGATCGGCACTGCAACACTGATCATGGGGTCCGCCATGATTGCCGGTACCTTTGTCTACGGACCGTTGGATCGTGTTTTCGGCACCCGCAAGTGGGTGATCTTCGCAGGGAATGCGCTGGGCGCTGTTTCACTGACCCTACTGTGCCTGTGGATTGACAATGCCATATGGTTGTCCGTTCTGCTGTTGGCTGTCATCGGCTTTGTCGGAGCCAGCTTTCCGGTCATCATGGCCCATGGTCGGGCCTTCGTGCCGCCGCATCTGGTGGGCCGGGGTGTGACCCTGTTGAATCTTTTCGGGATCGGCGGTGTCGGCATCGCCCAGTTTGTCACCGGCCGCATTCACGCCGCCTCTGTTGAAGCTGGGCCGACCGCGCCCTACACGGCGATATTCGGGTTTTTTGCCATAACCCTTGCCATAGGATGCGTGATCTATCTATTCAGCCGGGATAGTGTGGATTGAGGCAATTACGGAGCAAACTGTGCAGGATATCGAGGTTATAGCGCCAAACCTGAAACACAGCCTGTCCGGCGTCACCACAACCGTCATACGCCTGCTGCCGATCCAGAAGCACTTGATCGGGATCGTCGCCACCGGACCCGGCCTGCCTGATGACCTGCCCCATATCAGACTGATCAAAATTCCATTCCTATCGAACCGGACAACCCGGGTCTGGCACGCTCGCCGCAATACCGAAATGCTGATGGGGCTGTTTCTGAAAAACGTGCTGCGACGCAATCTGAAGCTGTTGTTCACTTCGGCCGCACAGCGTAATCACTCTGGTTTCACCAAATGGCTGATCTCGAGAATGGACGCGCTGATCGCCACGACACCCCAAGCCGCGTCCTTTCTCGAACATCCCGCAACCGTCATCATGCATGGTGTGAACACTGAATTGTTTCATCCGGCCAAGGGCAAATCAGCGCTACGGCAAAAACTGGGGCTGCCTGATGGGACTTTGATCGGGTGTTTCGGGCGTATTCGGCCACAAAAGGGTGTCGATCTCTTGGTGGATGCGGCGATCGAAGTCCTGCCAAACCATCCCGACGCCAGCATTGTCTTTACCGGGCGCGCCACAAAAGAGTTTGAAACGTTCCAACAGGAACAAGAGGCCAAACTCAACGCGGCCGGATTGTCGGAGCGTGTGCATTTCCTGGGCGAGCGCCCCTGGGAGGAAATTGTCGAAACCTACCGCGCGCTGGATCTGTTTGTGGCCCCGGCCCGTCACGAAGGCTTCGGCCTGACCCCGCTTGAGGCGATGGCCTCAGGCGTCCCAGCAATCGCCTGCGACGGCGTCGGAGCCTTCAGCGCTCAGATCAAGGACGGGGAAACCGGCCGTTTGATCGAAAAAGACAACGCAGCAGCGCTGGCCGAAGCGCTGGATCAGATGCTGAGCAATCCTGACAATCTGGCCCAGTCCGGTCGGGCCGCCAGAAAGCATATCGAAAAGGATTTTCGAATCGAAGGAGAGGCCGAAGCCATCGTGCAGGTCTATAGGTCTTTGCTGGATACAGGCGAAACAGGGCATTCCGATTAAAATCGACGTCAATTCGATCAATTCGCCTGTGAAAGCCCTTTTTTCTTTGCCGCAACGCAGCTATGAACGCGCGTCCTTAACTTTGGAGACATGAAATGGGCTATCGCGTCGTTGTCGCCGGCGCCACGGGTAACGTGGGCCGCGAAATGCTGAACATCCTGGCGGAACGCCAGTTCCCGGTCGATGAAATTGCCGCTCTGGCAAGCCGTCGTTCGCTGGGCACCGAGGTAAGCTTTGGCGACAAGACATTGACGACCCAGGACATCGACACTTTCGACTTCTCCGGCTGGGACATGGCGCTGTTCGCCATCGGCTCGGACGCGACCAAGACCTATGGCCCTAAGGCGGCTGCGGCTGGTTGTGTGGTGATCGATAACTCGTCGCTCTATCGCTACGACCCGGACATTCCGCTGATCGTGCCGGAGTGCAACCCCGAGGCGATCCACGACTACAAAAACAAGAACATCATCGCCAACCCCAACTGCTCGACCGCGCAGATGGTTGTGGCGCTGAAGCCGTTGCATGACCGCGCCAAGATCAAGCGCGTCGTCGTGTCGACCTATCAGTCGGTTTCGGGTGCCGGTAAGGACGGCATGGATGAGCTGTGGGATCAGACCAAGGCGATCTACAACCCCACGACCGAGGTTGAGCCGAAGAAATTCCAGAAACAGATCGCCTTCAACGTCATTCCACAGATCGACGTCTTCATGGAAGACGGCTCGACCAAGGAAGAGTGGAAAATGGTTATCGAGACCAAGAAGATCGTCGATCCGTCGATCAAGGTCACCGCAACCTGCGTCCGCGTCCCGGTTTTCGTCGGCCATTCCGAGGCCGTGAACATCGAGTTCGAAGAATTCCTGGACGAAGACGAAGCCCGCGACATCCTGCGCGAGGCACCAGGCATCATGGTGATCGACAAGCGCGAAGCTGGCGGCTACGTCTCGCCCATCGAATGCGCGGGCGATTTCGCCACGTTCATCAGCCGTATCCGTCAGGATTCGACCATCGAGAATGGTTTGAACCTGTGGTGCGTGTCGGACAACCTGCGCAAGGGCGCGGCCCTGAACGCGGTACAGATTGCCGAATTGCTGGGCCGAGAAGTTCTGAAAAAGGGCTGACAGGCCGACATTCTTCAAGGATTAGAAAACAAGAAACCCGCTGTTTTGTCAGCGGGTTGTTTTGATTTTTGTAAGAAAGCCAACTTTGTGCAGCAATGCTGACGTTAAAGCTAATGAAGCGAATGGCCGCTTTCAGACCCACCATCTATTCGGCTACTTCACTATTCCACTTAGTAGCTCAATTTCCTGCACTTACTCCCAACCTTAGTCATCGAGCCAACGCGGAGGAAACTCGCTTGGCATCATAAAGCGCGCACCTAAGGTGCAAGCCACCTAAACGGCTCAGCAGGTGCAAATTTATCTGAGACATCGCCCGCCAGAATTGGATGCCCTTTTAGTTCCAGCTTTTGAGGTTCACCGCCCTCTGAAAGATCAAGTTTGTTGATTTCAACCCAATAAACATTGGGGCTTATAGCCGACTCAAAGTAATATCTTCCGCTTTCATGGTCTGCGACGGAACGCCAAACCGTCGTTGCGAGGTTCGGCGCATCAGGGTCAGTAATTCCGAGTGGAACCGAAACATTGCGGATGATCGAAAAGGCGGCTGCGGTCGCCATTCGGGGATCTTTGAACTCAGGTACTGTATCGAGATAAAAATCTGCTCGTGTAAAACGATCTGCCGCGCGATTGGTGCCCGGCAACATAGAAAGGCCGCCGACCTGATCCCAATAGGCGGTCAAAGCAAGTTGCTCATCATAGGTAGGAGAGTTTGTCATGACGCGATATTCGCCACCGTGATGCACAATGAGCTCGCCCTCCACGTATTCGAAGATCGCGGAATCCCCGCTTTTGTCAGACAACGAAAGATGCAAGCCGGCTTCGTGGCCATTGGGAAGGCGCGGAGCTACCATAGTGAATGGCTGTGCCGACAAGCCTTCAACCGCCTCCGCGACCGTCGCGAAATTGTCGAGTGCATATTGCGCCCAGGCACCGACGGACAGCATTGGCTTACCTTCTGCTTCACCGTAATCGGCTTCCGCCAAATAAAGCAGGTTAGCTACAAGCCCCGCTTCGTTCATGCCGTCGACGGTGCCAATGTCATAACCTGACAAGGTGATAGATCCATATTTGGAAACCCACTCAATGGAACCTTCTCCCAGACCTCCGTCCCGTTTCATACCTTTGGGGAACGCCCAGAAATCTGATCCTACATCCTCGAACCAATCCATACTTCTGGCCGTGATGAAATTGTCCGCTCCAGTTTTGTAGAGTAACCGAGTGCAAGCATCGGCAGAAACTGCCATTGCAGATACAGCGCAGATACTGCAGATCCCAGCAAATAGTTTTCGAGAAAGAATTTTCATTTTTGAACCCCATAGTGTGTTTCGAATGTCGACATACAGGAAGATCGGGTGCTTCAATTTTTCGAAAGTCGCACAGAAACTGTCTATAAGCCCTGTGACATGCTTTCAGGGCTTACATTAACAGCGTGACACTGACGGTTTGCATCAACAAACTGACTTCGACACCCTTATCCAATAACGCCGTGCCCACGGGCTTGCATGCAATTCACCAGAACCTGGCGCTGGACCAACTCGTCATTGTATTGACCTTTGACAGAGCCAAGAATCCCACCAGCGACTGCCCCACCCAGAGCGTCATACCCATCTCCAATCATGGCACCGGTGAGTGCACCGTCGATTGCACCGAATGTAGTATCCATTGCCCTTTTACCGGATTGATAGTTTACGGCCAGAGCAGTGCAATCTGCTTCGTCCAGAAAAAAATTCGCATTTCTTGTGCCATCAACTGCAAGCGGCTTCTGCATGGGGTACTGAGTGCAAGCGGTTAAGCCAAGTACCGCAACGAGAACGAGTTTTTTCATGATCGCTTCCCTTCCAATCTATGGATTTTGGCCTGAGAGATAAGCGTTCAGATTGGCCTTTCTCTGAACAGTGCTCACATAAGCAATCACGGAAATGTTATAAGAACGATTTCGACGATTTGACGCCGCGTAAAATTCCAGTATTCGCGGATGACGGAAGCAGACATGTTTTACTGTTCTGAGTTTCGGAATGGAAAATTTAAACAATCAATGCGTGACAATGCGTCAGCAGATGAAAGTTGCTCAGCGATCTCAGGTTTCATAGCACCGGAAGGGTCAGTCGTGCGCCACCGGTTTCTTCCGTTTGCGGACGTTGGCCAAGTTTGCATTTCGTGTCAAAAATGACTCCATCCGGACCTTCAGCAGTCTAGACAGATGGACCGCCAATTATCCCTGCCTCTCTACCAGAACCTTTGGGTTCATTGAGCGTATCCGCCAAAACGCAAAAATTACCTGCGCAATGGCACAACCCCGAACACGGCACTTTCCGCCCTAACCCGTTGACAAAGGCAGGCGCACTTGCCACCTAAATGCCAAACCTTGATCGCGGCAGATGTGACAGAACAGGCCAAAGGCAGCGTCCCGCACAAGGTGACAGAGGCTGGGCATGCACGTTTCGACCAAACACAGGATTGGCAGAACCCTGACCATCGGATGCGCGTGCATTCTGATGGCGCTTGTGGTGATCGGCTTTACCGGGCAGGTCTTTGCCGTGGGGGACTCGATTGCCCTTCTGCGCCCGCAGGCCGGGGTTTTGCTTTTGCCCTGCGCAGCGATTTTGCTGTGCATACGCGCCAGATATCTTGCATTGACCACGCTGGCCTTTGCCGCGGTCGCCATCGGATCAATCGCGATGAGTGTTGCTGCACCATCCAACGATTGCGATGATACCTGCCTGACGCTCTATCAGAAAAACCTGATGAGCAAAGCCTGGCCGCGCTATTCCCTGGCCGAAGATATCATCGGGTCCAAGGCCGAGATCGTGACGTTGCAGGAAGTCTCCAGTCACAATCGCAAGTACATGAGCAACATGTTCGAGCATTACCCGTCAAAAGCGATCTGTGAGTTTCGCCCCGAACAAAACGTTGCCATCCTGACGACCTTGCCAATTGTCGAAAATTCCGAGTTTTGTCTGGAAGGCTATGGGCTTGTTGGCGTGCAGGTTAAAACGCCCGGCGGTGGTTCGGTTTGGGTTGTGTCCATTCATCTGAAATGGCCGTTTCCGTACGACCAATCCAATCAAAGCCAGGTGATTGCGGACCGGATCAGGGAACTCGAAGGCCCGGTGCTGATTGCCGGCGATTTCAACATGGTGCCCTGGGGCGAAAGCGTCCAGCGAATTGCGGCAGCAGCCGACAATCAGAGTTTTGGTACCGTCCTGAACACTCACAGCCTTGGCAGCTGGAAAGTTCCCTTGCCGATAGACAACCTTTTGTTCCCGAAAGGAACAACTGGAACGGTCGAGCTGCGACCTTTCATGGGGTCGGATCACCTCGGAAAACTCGCCCGGTTTCAGCTTGAATCAAATGCACTTCATTAAGCGAACCGCTACGCGAAACACAGCTTTGACCACAAAAACACCGCCAAATTAGCCATGGCGTTCGACCAATGCCTTAAGATTGGTCAACCCGCGCTCATAATCACCGCCAACCCACTTATCCATCATCAGTCCCATCCAGCGGGACATCGGGTTCATCCCCAGATCGGATTCGAACCCCCAGGTCACTTTGGTTGCGTCCCCTTCCGGTTCCAGAACAAACGACGCCGTAGCAGTCCCCATGGAGCCGAAATCCAGCGCTGTTCTGACCAGTTGGTTTTCCACGCTTTCGACGATTTCCTGTGACCCGGTGCCGACCTGCGGATGGTCAGAGGCCCAGTTCAGCGTATTTCCAACACCCGCCTCAGGGCCCGAGTAAGCCAGTTTGGTTTCAGGATCACGGTGCAGCCAGGGCGACCACTGTTCGGTTTCCTGCATCGAATTCACATAAGGAAAGATTGCATCCGCTGGTGCGTCGATCGTGATGCTACGTGAAACTTCAGCCTTGCCCGGCAACAGGTAGGACGTGCCGACCAGCGCCAGAATGAGAATAAGCAGAGTGATAACAATACGTTTAATGAATCGCATGACGCGCCCCTGATCGAAAAGCCCATTCACCGATCATAACAAAAAATGGCGCGAAATCAGAGGTCTGATCCGCGCCAATCAAATGTTTCAGGTCATGCCGTCTAGCGCGCCACCTATGTCACGGCTGATAGGGCAATGACGAGTGGTGCAAAACGATACGAAGTGTTCCGTCAGAGTCTTTCTTGTAGCCAAAACTCTTGTCGACCTGCGTGACGTTGCCGTTCTTGTCCGTCAGCTTGACCTTGCCCATCCACATGGCGACATCGCCCTCGACAAAGCTGGCAGACGTTTCGCTTTCCATCGCTCGCCAGCCTTTGATCCCGAACCCGCCATCCAGCGGATACTCGGCATCATGACCAACGAAATAGGCCAGTGCGCCGTGGCGTGTCGGGCGGAACGTCTGATCCCCCGAGGCCATGGTCGGCTTGAACAGGACCGATCCCAGATTATAGCCATAGGCCGCATCCAGAACACTTTCAGCAACGGGGCGGGCCGCCTCGATACCACCTTCTTCGAAGGCTTTTGAAATGGCGATCAGCCCTTCGCCCCAAGCGTTGCGGGCAGCGGCCAGTTCATCGTTGGTTATCGGCATGGTCCTGTCCTTTCATGTCCAGCGCGTATCGCACGGTAATTGGCAGCAAGTGAATGCCATAGCAAGAGGGTGCTGTTTGCGGGGTTCAAGCACGCCCTGGCGCCACCTGACAGATTGGGGAAGAACGCCTTTGGTTCACCTGTCGCACAGTGATTGCCCATTTTCTGCTAAAGCCCTATTAATTATCAGAAAATTCGAACCACTATCGAATTTCCTTGCAAGGTTTTGCAAAGGAATTTGCCACCAGTATCAAACCAGCGCCGTGGGGGCGTTTGAACTAGGGTGAATGTGGTGGAAATGATTATCACGCTTGAACACAAGGAATCCGTCCGTCTGGACCCGGATCAACTGAGCGGGCTGTACCGACAGCTTGGCGACAAGAACGCGCTGGACGTTCTGTGCCGCACGGTCGAGGAACTGGCCGTGCGCCTGTCAAACTGCGAACGCTATTGGCGTCAGCGGGAGTGGGCTGACTTGCGAAAATGCGCCAAGTCACTGGTCGCAATTTCTGAACAGATTGGGATGACGGCCCTGGCCAGGGTGGCGGGCGACGTCGCCCAGACCGTCGATGCTGGTGACGCGGTTGCGGCCGGCGCGACATTAGGGCGTCTGATCCGCGTTGGTGAACGGTCGTTGACGGCGGTCTGGGATCAGCAGGACCTTTCCGTCTGACAGGGGTTGCGGGCAAATCATGCGCGGCTAGTCTGTGCGCAGTATCCATCTGCCGAGACACCCATGACCCTGTCCTTTGCCCCATCCTCTGACCCTTCCCTGCCGCTTCATGTGATCGCAAAGCCGGATCTGGACCATTGGTTGCAGGACCAACCTGACGCAGTGCGATCCTGGGTCGCCGCGAACGGGTTTACCGCAGCACTGGGGCAGACTCTGCTGGTGCCGAACGGAAATGGTGCGGTTGAAATGGCGCTGGCCGGGTATGGAACCGACGAAAAGCGCGCGCGCAAGCGGTTTCCCTTGGCTGCTGCAGCCATGGCTCTGCCGGAAGGCACCTATCGCATCGCGTCGGGCGTTCCCGCCGACCGGTTGGAGATGGAGTGTTTTGGTTGGTTGATGACCGGCTACACCTTTGATCGATACGCGTCTCAATCCGGTGGGTCGGCGGCGTTGATTGCGCCCGATGGTGTCGACACCGCCCGTATCGAAGCCATGGCCAATGCCGAGGTTCTGACCCGCGATCTGGTGAACACCCCTGCCTCGGACATGGGACCGAACCAATTGCAACAAGCGGCCGAAGCTCTGGCCGGTGAATTCGACGCCTCATGCGATGTAATCACCGGCGACGCGTTGCTGGACCAGAATTTCCCTATGATCCACACGGTCGGACGGGCTGCGGAGCAGGCCCCACGGCTGATTGAAATGAACTGGGGTAAAAGCGGCCCCAAACTGACGCTGGTCGGCAAAGGCGTGTGTTTCGACACAGGCGGGCTGAACCTGAAACCGGGCGCGTCCATGGGTCTGATGAAGAAAGACATGGGTGGCGCGGCCAATGTGCTTGGGCTGGCACGGATGATCATGGCGCTGGACCTTCCGTTGCGACTGCGGGTCCTGATCCCAGCGGTCGAAAACGCGGTGGCCGGAAATGCCTTCCGCCCCGGAGACATTTTGACCTCGCGCAAGGGTTTGACGGTTGAGATCAACAATACCGATGCGGAAGGGCGACTGGTGCTTGCGGATGCGCTGGCGCTTGCGGCTGAAGAGGAGCCCGATCTGGTGATCTCGATGGCGACGCTCACCGGTGCCGCTCGGGTGGCCGTGGGGCCTGATTTGGCTCCGTTCTACACTGATGATGAAACTTGTGCATCTGCGCTGTCCATCGCTGCAAAAGCTTCGGCAGATCCGGTCTGGCGCATGCCGTTTCACGCACCTTACGAAACAATGATCGAACCGGGCATCGCAGATCTGGACAACGCGCCATCGGGCGGGTTTGCGGGATCAATCACCGCCGCTTTGTTTCTGCGCCGGTTCGTGGGCACGCAACGCTATATCCATTTCGACATCTATGCCTGGCAACCCAGAAGCGAGCCCGGGCGCACAAAAGGCGGGCTGGGTCAAGGACCGCGCGCGTTACTGAACGCGCTGCCGGCGATGTTGGACCTATGACCCACAAACGCATCTCCACACCCGTGGTCGATCTGCTACGCAGTCCGGATGGCCCTCGCGACCGGCAGGTCCTGTTTGGTGACACGGTTCAGGTCACGGATACAATAGACGGGTGGAGCCGTATCGTCGCGGACAAAGACGGATACAGCGGCTGGTTGGAAACGGATCATCTGTCGGCAGACGTGCCCGCTACACATAGGGTCAACGCGCCCGCGACACATGCCTACGAGGCACCGGATTTCAAAAGCCGAGATCTGGCGTCACTGAGTTTCGGAAGCAAAATCCATGCCACGGCCGAGACGGATCGATTTGTGCAGACCGAGTTGGGTTTTGTTCCAAAGGTTCACACAGCGCCAATCACGGAAAAACCACAAGATCCGGTGGCCGTGGCCGAGTTGTTCCTTGGCACACCCTACCTGTGGGGCGGCAACAGCCGGTTCGGCATCGATTGTTCCGGGTTGGTACAGGCAGGTCTTTTGGCCTGTGGTCTGCCCTGTCCCGGAGACAGCGGCGATCAGGAACATGCTTTGGGCAGGCTCTTGTCCGAAGACGAACCAGCAAGGCGCGGTGACTTGTTGTTCTGGAAGGGGCACGTGGCCTGGGTTTCCGGCGACAACATGCTTTTACATGCGAACGCCAGCCATATGGCGGTGGTATTCGAACCAATGGATCAGGCCATCCAGCGCATTCTGGATCAGGGCGACGGCCCCGTAACCGCCCGAAAAAGGCTCTAATCCGGGTTTACGGCCCGGATCAGCTTGCGTTCCAGCACCCGCAGAACCGCACGCAGATCATGGCCGCGTTTCAGGATCCGGCCATCCATACCAATGACAGAGTACATCCCCTGCCTTGATCTGAGACGTGGATGCTTTTCGACGCGGTAAATCGGGTGTTCTGCGGTGCGCCGGAAGATCGAAAACACCGCCATATCGCGCAGGTTGGAAATACCATAGTCACGCCATTCTCCGGCGGCGACCATCCGACCATAAACGGATAGGATTTGAGACATCTCATGCCGGTTGAAAGCTACGGGCATCTGCGCTGCGCTTGCCGAAAACCGGCTGGGAGGCTGCATATTCATACCTCCAGCCTTGCCGGAAATCGCGTTTAAATCAAGCCTGATGCGCTGTTGTCTTACAATTGCGACACAAGTGTTACCGTCGACCAACCTGACGGCAGATCAGGATTACGGGCAACAAACCCACCGCCAGAATGACCAGCGACGGCACCGCGGCACCCTCCAACCTTTCATCTGACGCCAACCGATACGCCTGTACGGCCAATGTGTCGAAATTGAACGGACGCATGATCAGCGTAGCGGGCAGCTCTTTCATCACGTCCACGAACACGATCAGCAGGGCGGTCAACAGCGACGGGGTCAGAATGGGCAAGTGAACGCGCCGCAGCGTGCCCAGCGGCGTCTGACCCAATGAGCGGGCAGCGGCGTCCATATTGGCGTGAACCGTGCTTTGACCACCTTCATATGCGCTGAGCGCTGCGGCAAGGAACCGTACCATGTATGCCGCGACCAGCAGCCAGATCGATCCCGTGACCAACAGCCCCGTGGACACATCGAAAGTCTTGCGCATCCAGGCATCCAGCGCGTTGTCAAAGCCCGCAAAGGGTACAATCAGACCGACCGCGATCACGCCACCGGGCACGGCATATCCCAGCCGCGCTATATAAGCTGTCGCTGAAGACGCGCGTCCGGGCCTGAGGCGTTGAAAGAACCCGACACAGATCGCCGCGAAAACGGTGACGACTGCGGCCGTTCCGGCAAGGGTCAGCGAATTCTGAACAAAGCCGATATAGCGCCGCGACAGCAGGTTTTGTTCCGATTCCAACCCCATCTCTACCAGAATGATGACCGGCAACAGAAACCCGAACACAACGGGTATCGCGCAAAGCAGAAAAGCCCCAAAGGCGCGCACCCCTGTCAGCCGTGCCGCCGGTTGTGCCACATGTTGTTTCCCGGCCTGGTAATACTTTGCCTTGCCGCGCTGAGTGCGCTCGGCCACTGCCATGATCAGGGCAAAGACCAACAGGCAGAGGGCAAGCTGTGCCGCCGCCGCCCGGTCGGCCATCGAGAACCAGCTGGTGTAAATCCCGGTGGCAAAGGTCTGGACCCCGAAATACGAGACCGTTCCAAAATCCGCAATCGTCTCCATGACGGCCAGCAGAACGCCACCTGCGATTGCAGGCCGCGCCATCGGCAGTGAGACACGCCGGAACGCCAGCCATGGATTGTTGCCCAGCGCGCGCGCTGCCAGAAACGCCGTCGCACTTTGCTGCAAGAACGCAGCCCGTGCCAGCAGGTAGACATACGGATAAAGCACCAGGATCAGCATGACCGCTGCGCCCTCGGTCGAGCGTATCTCTGGGAACCAGTAATCGCGCGGCCCCCAGCCTGTTACATCGCGCAGAGTACTTTGAACGATACCCGGATGGTCCAGAATGAAGGTATACGCATAGGCCAGAACATAGGCTGGAAAGGCCAGCGGCAGAACCAAAGCGATCTCGAGAAACCGAACGCCGGGAAAGCGCGTCATCGTCACCAGCCAAGCCGCCCCGGTGCCAATGCTAAACGTACCTGCCGCAACCAGAACCACGAGGATCAGAGTCGTCACCGTATAGCTGGGAAGCACGGTCTCCATCAGATGCGAGATCGTGTCTGTCCCACCCGTCACTGCCGCCAGCACCACAGCGACCATGGGCAACAGGCACGCCGCAGCCACCAAATAGGCAATTCCGGCCAGCAGTCGGGTGCCGCGTACGCCGCGATTGCGCGATCCGTTTTGTGAATACTCGATTTCGGCCATCATCCCGGCTTGTGACTGGCAAAGGCGAAGGGTTCGCCTTTAATCGACCAAAAAGCTCGGAAACACCAGTGCGTCGGTCAACAAATCTGCGGCATAAACTGCCGCAGATTTGAAAACACTGTCATTCGTAGACGCGCTGATCCTCGATCACCAGCCCGTCCTTGGGCAGCGACCCCGGAGCCACCACCTCGATCGCGCCTTTCAGCTTCAGCACTTCGGCAACCGACTTGGCATAGGCCATGTCATCACTGCGTGGGCTTTCGATCTGGACCGTCATTGTGTCCATCTCTCCCTGCCGCGCTGCGATGACGCGGGCTTTGACGATCTCTTCGTGCTTGTCGACCAATGCCGCAACCTGTTCCGGGCGCACGAACATCCCCTTGATCTTTGTGGTCTGATCGGCACGACCCATCCAGCCCTTGATCCGGGTATTTGTTCGCCCGCAAGGCGAAACGCCAGGCATGACTGCCGAAAGATCACCTGTTGCAAAGCGGATCAGCGGATAATCGGGGTTCAGAGAGGTCACAACAACCTCGCCCACCTCGCCCGGTGCGACTGGCGTTCCGGTACCGGGGGTCACGATTTCGACGATCACATGCTCGTCGATGATCATCCCCTCCATCGCGGCGCTTTCATAGGCGATATTGCCCAGATCCGCCGTCGCATAGCATTGCAGGCACGAGATGCCCCGGTCCGCATATTCCTGACGCAGCGACGGGAACAACGCGCCGCCACCGACGGCAGCTTTTGAAAAGCTCAGGGACACGCCCATTTCATCAGCCTTGTCCAGAATGACCTTCAGATAATCCGGTGTGCCCGCATAAGCGGTACAGCCGACGTCGCGCGCCGCTGTCACCTGCAGTTCTGTCTGTCCGGTTCCCGCTGGCAGAACGGCGGCCCCAACAGCGCGCGCACCGTTTTCAAAAATCATGCCCGCCGGTGTCAGGTGATAGCCAAAGCAGTTCTGAACAATATCACCTGCACCAACGCCCGCTGCATTCAAAAACCGGCCCATACGCCACCAGTCATGATCTGTGCTGCCCGGCTCATAAATCGGTCCGGGGGATTGAAACACATGGTGAAAATGCCGCGCGGGTTTCACGGTGAACCCGCCAAAGGGGGGCCGATCCGCCTGAGCGCGAGTCAGATCGGACTTGCGCAACACCGGCAGCACGGGCAGATCTTCGACAGAAGTAACTTTGTTAGTGTCTAATTCTGACAGGTATGCCGCAAATCCCGGGGCAGACTTCGCCCGTTCGATCTGCTCCACAAGCGCTTTGGCCTGATCGGAGGCACGTTCGTCTGCCGAGCGTGTTTCGAGAGCGTCGAAAAAGGTCATCGCCATATCCTCCATCCGTTCACAACCACCGCTTGCGGCGGCGGTATGAGCGCACATCGCGAAAGCTTTTGCGCCCTTCATCGGACATGCCCAGATAAAATTCCTTCACATCCGGATTTTCGCGCAGATCGGCGGCAGGGCCGTCCATTACCACACGCCCGGATTCCAGAATGTAACCGTAATGGGCAAACCTCAGAGCCACATTGGTGTTCTGTTCGGCCAGCAGGAAGGACACTCCCTCTTTCTCGTTCAAGTCCTTCACAATGCCGAAAATCTCTTCGACCAGCTGCGGCGCCAAACCCATCGAGGGTTCATCCAGCAGGATCGTTTCGGGCCGCGACATCAGCGCCCGGCCCATTGCAACCATCTGTTGCTCACCCCCCGAGGTATAGCCTGCCTGCGACCGGCGGCGCTCCTTGAGGCGGGGGAAATAGGTGTAGACCAGATCAAGGTCCTGTTGAATGGCGGCCTTGCCGTCTTTGCGCGTATAGGCGCCCGTCAGCAGATTTTCCTCAACAGTCAGGTGTTCGAAACAATGGCGGCCCTCCATCACCTGGATGACGCCTTTTTCCACCAGATCGGCGGGATCGCTTTCATGCACGCTGGTGCCGCGATAGGTGATTGTACCCTTTGTGACCTCGCCGCGTTCGGAATGCAGCAGGTTCGACACCGCCTTGAGCGTCGTGGTCTTGCCCGCCCCATTGCCACCCAGCAGGGCCGTGATTCCGCCCTTGGGCACGGTCAGGCTGACGCCTTTCAGAACGAGGATCACGTGGTTGTAGATCACCTCGATATTGTTGACCTCCAGCAGGGTTTCCGCCTGAACTTCGGTGGTTTGGGCCGCATCCAGCATCTGCGCGTATCCTTGTGCGAGTGTGGGGTTCGGGGCGGCAACATATCGCCGCCCCGGTGTTTCAAAGCGCCTTAGTTGCAGCGCTCTGCAATGTTGTTTTCAGCCGCATAAGCTGCCGAGTCTTCGCTGATCAAAGCTCCGATCACTTCGGCATCCGTTGGTTTGAAATCCTGGATCTGGTTCCAGGTTCCTGTCGACGCATCCCATTGCACGACACCAACCAGACCCGGGCCACCGTGGTTTTCACAGCTGACCGAGAATTCGGGCCCGAACCCGGCCATGCCCAGACTTTCCATCTTGGCATTGGTGATCTCCAGCGCCTCCATGCCGTCGCGCATCATCGCTGGGGTGATGTCCGCCTCGCCGTGCATTTCCTGTGCGGTTTTGATCGCCTCGGCAGCCAGCATCGCGGCATAGAGACCACGGTTGTACTGAACTGCGCCCAGCTGATCACCGGCACCGGCAGCTTTGCCCGAGTCGACGACGTATTTCTTCAGATCGTCGTAAACCGGGTAATCAGACCCCAGACCGGTGAAGGTCAGTGCCTTGTAGCCAGTGGCTTTGTCACCCGCAGGCTCTACGTCGAATTCAGCGCCAGACCACCAGACACCGATGAAGTTCTCCATCGGGAAACGGATGTTGGCGGCCTCTTGTACCGCAACCTGGTTCATCACGCCCCAGCCCCACATGACCACATAATCGGGCTTTTCACGGCGGATTTGCAGCCATTGCGATTTCTGCTCCTGACCGGGGTGGTCCACCGGCAGCAGGGTCAGTTCATAGCCGTGCTTTTCGGCCAGCGTTTCCAACGTGCGGATCGGCTCTTTGCCATAGGCCGAGTTGTGGTAGACCAGCGCGATTTTCTTACCGCTCAAGTCCCCGCCGTTTTCGTCCAGCAGATAGTTGATCGCACCGGACGCACCGTTCCAGTAGTTGGCCGGATAGTTGAACACGTTGCTGAACACTTTGCCGTTTGCCGCCGAGGTACGGCCATAGCCCATCGTGTGCAGCGGGATGCCGTCGGCGGTGACTTTGGGGATCAGCTGATAGGTAATCCCGGTCGACAGCGGCTGATACACCAGCGCGCCTTCGCCCTTGGTCGATTCATAGCATTCCACGCCTTTTTCAGTGTTGTAGCCGGTCTCGCATTCGACCACGCGGACAGGAACGCCACCGATGCCGCCATCCCGTTCATTCAGCAGGGTAAAATAATCGTTATAGCCATCCGAGAACGGGATACCGCCCGCCGCGTAAGGTCCGGTGCGATAGCTGAGATCCGGGATCACCAGATCCGCCATCGCCGGCCCAGCGGCCATCAGCGCGCCCAGAGCCATGGTTGCCAGTGTCTTGTTCATCGGGTGTCTCCTCCCTTGATTGATCCGATGGTGATTTCGGGCGTTTGCACCCGTCTTTTTTGATTGGGCCTGTCCCTAGTGCGGGAACGGCCAGAGTCTGAGTTTTTCCTTCGCGACGCGCCACAGCTGCGCCAGACCATGCGGTTCGAGGATCAGGAACATGATAATCAACGCGCCTACGATCACGAGGTTCAGATGCGCCACGATGTCCGTGGGCCAACCCAGCAGGTCGACGCCAATCAGCTTCAGCACAACAGGCAACAATACGAGGAAAGCAGCCCCCGCGAAAGATCCGAAAATAGACCCTAATCCACCGATAATGACCATGAACAGCACGAGGAATGATTTCTGGATGCCAAAGACCTCACCCACTTCGACCGCGCCCAGATAAACCGCAAAGAACAACGCCCCGGCCACGCCCACGAAAAAGGAACTGACGGCAAAGGCGGTCAGCTTGGCCTTGAGTGGGTTCACCCCGATGATCTCGGCCGCGATATCCATGTCGCGGATCGCCATCCAGGTCCGCCCCGTGGTGCCTCGCGTCAGGTTGCGTGCGAGGATGGCGCAGACTGTCAGGAAGATCAGGCAGAACAGATAGGTCGCCCATGCCGGAGCATTGGGGCCGGTGATGATAATACCGAACACATCCCGTTCCGGCGCGTTGATCTGACCCGAGGCTGAATAGTTGTAAAACCACGGTACCCGGTTGAACAGCCACACAAGGAAAAACTGCGCCGCCAGCGTCGCCACGGCCAAATAGAACCCCTTGATCCGAAGGCTCGGTAGACCGAACAACACGCCTACTAAGGCCGTGATACCGCCGGCAAGGATCACGTGGATGAACATGCTGACATCGGGAAAAGCAGTCATCAGCTTGTAGCAGGCATAGGCCCCAACGGCCATGAACCCACCGGTGCCCAGCGAAACCTGCCCGCAATAGCCCACCAGAATGTTCAGTCCGATCGCCGCGATTGCGTAAATCAGAAATGGCAATAGCAGCGCGTTGGCCCAATAGTCGTTGATCAGGAACGGTATGATCCCGAACGCAACTGCCAGCACCACATAGTAACGATACCGGTCGAACTTGATCGGGAAAGTCTGGCTGTCATCCACGTAGGAGGTTTTGAAATCTCCGGCCTCACGATAGAACATGTCTTACTTTCCCCATTCTTCCTGCGCCCGGTTCCGGGCCGCGGCGTCCAGTTGATTGGACCCTTTGGCATATCCGCTCGCCTCTGAGGCGCGCACGAGTTTCAGGTAGGCCAGGATGCCCATGACCAGTCCGGCAAAGGCCAGGATCGCAGCGATAGTCAGTTGGCTTGGGCTCAGATCATCCGAGGTCAGGGCGATGTACCCAAACGCCCAGAACCCGGCCCACGCGATGACGTTTATGATGGCGATCAGCTTGGTCATGCCTACACCCTCTCGATGATCTTCTCACCGAACAGACCCTGCGGTCGGAACACCAGAAAGATCAGCGCAAGTACGTAGGCAAACCAGTTCTCGGTCGCGCCGCCCACCATCGGGCCGATGGCGAACTCGAACAGCTTCTCGCCCACACCGATGATCAGCCCGCCGACGATGGCGCCGGGGATCGAGGTGAACCCGCCCAGCATCAGCACCGGCAGCGCCTTTAGCGCGATCAGCGACAGCGAGAACTGAACGCCCGACTTGGTGCCCCACATGATCCCCGCGACCAGCGCAACGAAACCCGCCACCGACCAGACCATGATCCAGATGAAGTTCAGCGAGATGCCAACCGACAGCGCCGCCTGATGGTCATCCGCCACCGCACGCATCGCCCGGCCTTGCTTGGTGTACTGGCTGAACGCGACCAGAGCAGCCACCAACAGGGCAGCGATGATCGTCGCCACAATATCCAGATTGTCGATGAAGAAACCGTAGCCGAAGATGTTATAGGTGCTTTCATCAATCCACAGGTTGATGCCCTGCGGCAGACCCACGTTCAGCGTCTTGATCTCGGATCCCCACATCAGGTCGGCGACGCCTTCAAGGAAATAGGCCAGCCCGATGGTCGCCATGAACAGGATGATCGGCTCCTGCCCGACCAGATGCCGCATGACGAACCGCTGCACGGCCCACGCCAGCAGGACCATCACCGCCATGGTCAGAAGGATCGCCAGCAACGCCGGGACGTTCCAACCGAAATAGTGGATATGCGTGCCGAATATGGCATTGATCAGATGCGAAAACGGCACCTGTCCGTTCATGATCCCAACCAAAGTCATGGCCGCGAAGAGCGCCATAACCCCTTGGGCGTAGTTGAAAATCCCTGACGCTTTGTAGATCAGCACAAAGCCCAGCGCGACAAGTGCATACAGCACCCCGGCCATCAGACCGTTGAGGATGACCTCCATCGCGAATACGAGTTGTTCAGGCATGCCAGCCCCTCCCCAATTCTGCCCGGACCTCAGTCATGCGACACCCCCAGATAGGCGTCGATGACTTCCTGATTGCTGCGCACCTCGTCCGGGGTGCCGTCACCAATCTTGCGGCCATAATCCATCACCACTACGCGGTCGCTCAGATCCATGACGACGCCCATATCGTGCTCGATCAGGGCAATGGTGGTCCCGAACTCGTCATTCACGTCGAGGATAAAGCGGCTCATGTCCTCTTTCTCTTCGACATTCATCCCGGCCATCGGTTCATCCAGCAGCAGCAGCTTGGGTTCCGCCGCCAGCGCGCGAGCCAGTTCGACGCGTTTCTTCAGGCCATACGGTAGGCGCGAGACCGGCGTTTTGCGGATGTGCTGGATTTCCAGAAAATCGATGATCTTCTCGACCGCCTCGCGGTTTTCAACCTCTTCCGCCTCGGCCTTTCCCTTCCACAATGCCTGCTGAAAGATGTTGGTCTTCATATAGTTCAACCGCCCGGTCATGACGTTATCCAGAACACTCATGCCTTCGAACAAGGCGATGTTCTGAAACGTCCGGGCGATGCCCTGCCGCGCAACTTCATAAGGCCGCATCGGCGGGCGTTTCGCCCCATGGAACCAGACCTCGCCCTCCTGCGGGACATAAAACCCCGAGATCACGTTAAGCATCGAGGACTTGCCCGCCCCGTTCGGCCCAATGATCGCCCGGATCTCACCCTCACGAATGTCGAACGAGATATCCTTGATCGCCACCACGCCGCCAAAACGCAGGGTGATATTCTTCATCTCCATCACCACGCCGCCGATCTTGCGGCCGTCTTCGGTGACATATCCTTCGGAACTATCCAGCATCAGAACCTCCCTGACACGAAAACGGGATGGCGGGCGGGGCGATGACCGCAAGTCGAGCGGCGCGCGTCATTCCGCCGCCACCTTGTGCTGCGCGACCGCCACTACCGGCGCATCCACAATCTCCAACGTCGCCGAAATCGAGCCCTTGCGACCATCTTCATAGGTCACTTCAGTGGTGGTCGAGACACTCTCGGACCCGTCATAAAGCGCGGCGATGATGTCGCTGAATTTGTCCTCGACAAATCCACGTCGGACCTTGCGGGTCCGGGTCATCTCACCGTCATCTGCATCCAGCTCTTTATGCAGCACCACAAAGCGGTGGACCTGACAACCAGAGAGCATTTCATCGGCCGCAACCGACTTGTTGACTGCCTCCACATGGCCACGAATCGTCTCTAACACGCGGGGATGTCCCGCCAGTTCCTGATAGGACGCATAGGCGACGTTGTTGCGCTCGGCCCAGTTGCCCACCGCCGTCAGGTCGATATTGATGAAGGCGACACAGCGATCTTTGCCGTTGCCGAACAGCACGACCTCAAGGATGTCGGGATAGAACTTCAGCTTATTCTCGACATATTTCGGAGCGAACATCGAGCCGTCAGCCATTTTGCCAACATCCTTGGCGCGGTCGATGATCCGAAGATGGCCCGAGCCTTCTTCGATGAAACCGGCATCCCCGGTGGCCACCCAACCCTCGGCATCTTTGGTCGAAGCCGTGGAATCTGGGTTGTTGTAATATTCGACAAACACACCGGGCGAGCGGTAGTGGATTTCACCGCTATCGTCGATCTTCAGCTCAACATCTGGCGCGGGTACGCCCACGGTGTCGGCCCGAACCTCTCCGTCCGGCTGCACGGTGATGAACACCGTTGCCTCAGTCTGACCATAAAGCTGTTTCAGGTTGATGCCCAACGAGCGGTAGAAATCGAAAATCTCAGGCCCGATTGCCTCACCCGCCGTATAACCCACACGGAACCGGCCATAGCCCAGCGTATCCTTAAGCGGTCCATAGACCAGCAAATTGCCCAGCGCGTATTTCAGCTTGTCGCCAAAGCCAACTGGCTTGCCGTCCAGCAACAGGCCGCCAACTTTCTTGGCATGCGCCATGAAGTGGTGGAACATACGCTGCTTCAGCTTGCCCGCGTCCTCCATCCGGATCATCACGTTGGTCAGCTGCGTCTCGAACACGCGCGGCGGAGCGAAGAAATAGGTCGGCCCGATCTCGCGCAGGTCGGTCATCATCGTGTCGGCGCTTTCGGGACAGTTCACGCAGAACCCGCACCAATAGGCCTGTCCGATGGAGAAGATGAAATCGCCCACCCACGCCATCGGCAGGTAGGACAGGATGTCCTCATTCCGTGTCAGATGGTCGAAATCGGCCGAGTTCTTAGCGCTTTCAATGACGTTGCGGTTCGACAGCACCACGCCCTTGGGCTTGCCCGTTGTGCCCGAGGTATAGAGCATCACGCAGGTTTCGTCATAGGTGATCGCAGCGATACGCTTATCCAGTTCGGCATCAAACCGCGCGTGACCGGCGCTGCCCTCGGCCATGATGTCCTCAAGCGCGTTCATCTGCGAATGATCATACTTCCGCATCCCGCGCTTGTCGGTGTAGAGGATGTGTTTGACCTGATGCAGGTTTTCCTGAATCTCGATGACCTTGTCGACCTGCTCCTGGTCGCCGCAGACGACATATTTTGCGCCGCAATGTTCCAGCACATAGGCCATCTCTTCCGCGACCGAGTCCTGATACAGAGGCACCGGAACCGCGCCGACCATCTGGGCCGCGACCATCGACCAGTAATGCGCCGGACGGTTGCGGCCTATGACGGCGATATGGTCGCCCTTTTCGACACCGAGCTCCAGAAACCCCAACGCAATGGCGCGGATTTCCTTGGCGGCTTCCGCCCAGGTCCAGCATTGCCAGATCCCGAATTCCTTTTCCCGATAGGCCGGGGCGTCCCCGAACTGCGTCGCGTTACGGTGTAGCAGCGCCGGAAGGGAGGCCATCCCTTCAGCGCCCGACTGCGTCTGAGCCAATCTCTCTCTCCTCCCCATCCGGCCCCTCCCCGGGCCGGAAATGGCGGGTCCGGGTTGTATCCCCGGACGCCAATGCCCCAATTAGGAGCATCGACACGATCAGCGTCAAGTTTTGCCTGATGTTTTCTCAATTCTTACGAATTGTAACAGGCGCAGGAAGAGGAAGAGGATGTGTCGATCTGTACAAGATGTACATGTCGCGCAATTGAACGGTTCGGTTGAGGTTGTGGGTCCCGCGAATTGAGAAGAAAAACGAATTCAAGAGATCGCCAATAACGCCACTCTACTTCGCCCAAACAGCCTCAGAATACCGCCTTTGAAACCCGTCTACCTTACGACAGTTCCTGCTTCTTTTTTCGCAATGGAAGCTGGACATTGCCGATCATCTGTTCAATGTGAGGTAACTTGCAAATTACTTGAGGACAGTAGCGTGGGACTCAGGCGATATTTCAGACGGCACTTTTGCCCGCAAACTCCAACTCCAACTCCAACGCAATCTCCAACGCTGGTTCAAGTGTACCAACCCGGGGCCGGGCATCCACTTTATAACTTTGTGTGCGAATTTCCGGCCATGGACGTACTTCGCGAATTCGCAGAGCCTAATCCAGAGGCAAAAGACGGGTTGGTGACCAACTTCCTTGGCGTCAGAATTGAGCCTCGCGTGATGCCGAGCCTTCTGGATCCAAAGGCAGGCACGGTAGAACCGATCCCGGATCCGGGCAACTGGCATGCCGATATCGCAGAATGGGCGGGAGCACTTCTGTCCGTGAAAGAGGCCTCGGGTACCTACCGAATTATCGAGCTTGGCTGCGGTTGGGCGTGCTGGCTGAACAATATGGGATTCGCGGCCAAGAAAAGAGGCTTGAAGGTTGATTTGATCGGCATCGAAGGCGACGGCTCTCATTTGGCGAATGCCGAGCGCACGTTTCAGCTGAACGGCTTCAACCCGGACGAGTACCGCCTTGTCAACGGAGTTGCCGCCAGCCAAGAAGGTATCGCGCTTTTCCCCAAATATGAGGGGGGGCACGAAAACTGGGGTGCCGAGCCGATTTTCTATCCGGACGAAAAGACTCTGGCCAATGCCCGTGCCAACGGCGACTACACGGAACTGAATTGTCACACGCTTGAATCCCTCTCGAATGGCGAAGCTGTCGATTTGCTGCATATCGACATTCAGGGCTCGGAGCTGGATTTTGTGCAGAGCAACTTCGACAGCATAGAAAAGCTTGTAAAACGCGTGTTCATCGGAACGCACTCGCGTTATCTTGAGGGCGCTTTGCAGAACTTTTTCCTGTCAAAGAGATGGAAGCTCGAGATGGATCGCCCTGTGATTCATAAGCTGATCAACGGGCACCCGCAGATCGAAACCGATGGCGTATTGCTGTTCAAAAACCCCAACTTTGACAAGCTGCCAATGCGTTGACTGAAGCGCATTTTGAGTTAGGCAACTGACGCTATTGGTGTTTGTGGCGGCGTGGGAATGTCGGGACAGTTGTTGATCTGTCCTTCATTTCCACGCCTTTGCTGAGCCTCATGGCCATATATTGACCGTCTGTTTTTTGCTGCTTCATCGGTTGGTACAGCGACGGCGGACGGCATGATAGAATTTAGGCCTGAATGTCACGGCACTAATAAGCGACATTAAGTCGTGCCAAAGCCGGTCGACGCTCTACTTTGAAACGGGTTGAGTTGACCATCTTCACCTACAACCAATCCCGTAAAATCGGGATCAGCGGCACATCCGCAGCGGGCATCGGATAATTCCGCAACTCATTCGCACGCGCCCATTTCAGCGCCTGTCCTTCTTTCGATTGCGGTATCCCCTCCCACTTGCGGCAGGCAAACAGTGGCATCAGCAGGTGGAAGTCGTCATAGCTGTGGCTGGCGAAGGTCAGGGGCGCAAGGCACGAGGCCCAGGTGTCGATGCCCAGTTCCTCATGCAATTCCCGGATCAAAGCGGCCTCGGGGGTCTCGCCGGGTTCGATTTTTCCGCCGGGGAATTCCCACAGACCGGCCATGGATTTGCCTTCGGGGCGTTGGGCCAGCAGGACGCGGCCCTCGATGTCGATCAGGGCGACGGCGGAAACAAGAACTGTTTTCACGAGCGGTAATCCGCGTTGATCTCGATATAGCCGTGGGTCAGATCGCAGGTCCAAACGGTAGATTGCCCCTCGCCCAGACCCAGATCGACAGCGATCACCAAATCCTGACCTTTCATATAGGCGGCTGCGTCTTCTTCGCGGTAATCGGGGCTGACCCAGCCATTTTCGGCCACCAGAATGTCACCGAAGGAAATGCTCAGCAGGTCACGATCAGCCGCCGCGCCTGATTTGCCGATGGCCATGACCACGCGGCCCCAGTTCGGGTCTTCGCCCGCGATGGCGGTCTTGATCAGTGGCGAGTTGGCAATGGCCAGTCCATGTACCTTGGCGTCCGCGTCCGTCGCGGCACCGGTCACGCGGATTTCCACGAATTTCGTGGCCCCTTCCCCGTCGCGCACAACCTGTTGCGCCAGATCCAGCATTACCGTTTCCAAAGCTTCCGCGAATGCCGCGTTGTCGGTTGAATCCACTCCGGACGCGCCAGTGGCGCAGAGCAGCAGGCTGTCTGAGGTCGAGGTGTCACTGTCCACGGTGATGCAGTTGAACGTGCGGTCCGTCTGCGCGCCAAGCATGGCTTGCAGCGCTGATTGTTCCACCTGCGCATCGGTGAAGATGTAGACCAACATCGTCGCCATGTCGGGCGCGATCATGCCGGACCCCTTGGCAATCCCCGCAATAGAGACTGTTTTGCCGTCAATCTCGACCTGCGCCGAGGCCCCTTTTGCGAAGGTATCGGTGGTCATGATCGCCCGCGCCGCGTCTTCGATGGCGTGGCGGCTGAGGCCGGATTTCAACGTCTCCAGCTGTGCGACGATACGGTCGTGGGGCAAAGGCTCGCCGATCACACCGGTCGAAGAGGTAAAGACCCGTTCAACCGGAACACCGGTGGCCTTGGAGACCGCCTGTGTCACCTCAGCCACTGAGGTTTGGCCGTAATGCCCGGTAAAGGCATTGGCGTTGCCCGAGTTCACAAGGATCGCCGCGGGCCCATCGCTGTTTCCGCCGATCTTGTCCTGACAATCCAGCACCGGCGCGGCCCGCGTGGCCGAACGGGTAAAGACACCAGCCACAGAGGTGCCCGGATCCAGAACGGCCAGCATCACATCGGTGCGGCCCTGATAGCGCACACCGGCCTCGACGGTGGCAAAACGCACACCGTCAATCGCGGGCAGATCAGGGAAAGACGCGGGCGCCAGCGGCGAAACCTTGGTGATTGTAGCCACGGGGGTTACTCCTGAATCAGGTCCAGTTGGCGCATGGCCTCGGGGCCGACACCTTCCAGGGCGGGGCGTTCGATCTGGGCCTGCTGAGTCAATTCGTCGATTCGCGCCTGAATGGCTTCCTGTTGGATGGTCTGGGCCAGCTCATCGCGCACGGCGTCCAGTTCAGGCGCTTCGGTTTTGCGCTTGTCGTTCAGCTTGACCACATGCCAGCCGAATTGGGTTTGAACCGGATCCGACACCTGCCCTTTTTCCAGCGCGATCACCGCACCCTCGAATTCGGGCACCATCTGGCCCTTGCCGAACCAACCCAGCGCGCCGCCATTGGGGCCCGAAGGCCCGGTCGATTTCTCGCGCGCCAGTTCGGCAAAATCGGCACCGTCATCCAGTTGCGTCTTGAGGTCTTTGGCCTCTTCTTCCGTCTCGACCAGAATATGGCTGGCGTCGAATTCGTCTTCGCCCGCGAATTCACTGAACTGCGCGTCATAGGCCGCCTGCACCGCCTCGTCCGTAACGGCGGTTTCGGTCAGGGCTGCAACTGACTGAACCGCTTGAAGCGACCGTTTCTCATTGTCGAGTGTCAGTTCGTTCTGTTTGTTCAGGCCATCCTGCTGTTGTCCCAGCAATTGCTGCTGGATCAGCTGTTCCAGCACGAAATCGAACAGAACATCATCCTCAACCTGCTGGTATTGCGGTGGCAAGTTGGCAACCGTGGCGATCATGTGACCCAATGTGATTTCATCGCCGTTCACACGCGCCACAACCGTAGATGCATCCGGCTGGGTTTCGGCGGCCAGCGGCAGTGCCATCACGGCGGTCAGGGCCAGCGATGGCAGAAAAGTGAGGCCTTTGGGCATTGAATCATCCTATTTCCTTGCCGCGACAGGGCGCAGCGTTGACACTCTGGAACCTGCCGCTTACATCGCTTTGAAGCCTTGGACAGGGCCGCCTTTCACCCCCCGTATCTATGGGTTGCGCGCAAGGTGGGCAAGCCTGTCGCAACCAAGACAAGAACAGATCCGCTGGAGTGAACATGCTGGGACTCGGAACGCTCGCCAAAAAGGTGTTCGGAACACCGAACGACCGCAAGATCAAGGCGACCCGCCCGCTGATCGAAAAGATCAACGCGTTGGAGCCCGAGTTCGAGAAACTGTCCGACGCAGGCCTGATCGAAAAGACCGAAGAGCTGCGCAAACGCGCGCTGGATGGCGAAAGCCTGGACGCGCTGCTGCCGGAAGCCTTTGCCAACGTCCGCGAAGGCGCCAAGCGCGCATTGGGTCTGCGAGCGTTCGACGTGCAGCTGATGGGCGGTGCCTTCCTGCATCAGGGCAACATCTCGGAAATGAAAACGGGTGAGGGCAAGACGCTGGTCGCCACCTTCCCCGCCTATCTGAACGCGCTGACCGGCAAGGGCGTGCATGTGGTGACGGTGAACGAATACCTGGCCAAGCGCGACTCGGAATGGATGGGCAAGGTGTTTGCCGCCGTGGGCATGACCACCGGCGTGATCTGGTCCGGTCAGCCAGATGATGAGAAACTGGCCGCCTACAAGTGCGACATCACCTATGCCACAAACAACGAACTGGGTTTCGACTATCTGCGCGACAACATGAAGGCGGATCTGGAGCAGGTTTACCAGAAACACCATAATTTCGCGATTGTGGACGAGGTCGACTCGATCCTGATCGATGAGGCGCGGACACCGCTGATCATCTCGGGGCCGTCACAGGACCGCTCGGATCTGTATACCGCCATCGATGCGCTGATCCCGTCGCTGAGCGATGAACATTTCACGCTGGACGAAAAGTCCCGCAGTGTAACCTTCACCGACGAAGGCAACGAATTTCTTGAGGCGCAGTTGATTCAGGCGGGCCTGATCCCCGAAGGTCATTCTCTGTACGATCCGGAAAGCACCACGGTCGTGCACCACGTGAACCAGGGTCTGCGCGCGCATAAACTGTTCCAGCGTGACAAGGACTACATCGTCCGCGATGGCAATGTCGTACTGATCGACGAATTCACCGGCCGGATGATGCCGGGCCGCCGCCTGTCCGAGGGCCTGCATCAGGCCATCGAAGCTAAGGAAGGTGTTCCGATCCAGCCCGAAAACGTGACGCTGGCCAGCGTGACGTTCCAGAACTATTTCCGCCTTTACGACAAGCTGGGAGGCATGACCGGGACCGCCCTGACCGAGGCCGAAGAATTCCTGGAAATCTACGGTCTTGGCGTGGTCGAGGTTCCGACCAACAAGCCGATTGCCCGTCTGGACGAGGATGATCAGGTCTATCGCACCGCGGTGGAGAAATACGGCGCGATGATCCGCGAAACTCAGGAGGCGCAGGAAAAAGGCCAGCCGGTTCTGTTGGGCACCACATCGATCGAGAAATCGGAATTGCTGAGCCAGATGCTGACCAAGGAAGGCATTCAGCACAACGTTCTGAACGCCCGTCAGCACGAGCAAGAGGCGCAGATCGTTGCCGATGCGGGCCGTCTGGGTGCGGTGACCATCGCCACCAACATGGCCGGTCGCGGCACCGACATTCAGCTGGGCGGCAATGTAGAAATGAAGGTTCTGCAGGCGCTGGCAGAAAACCCCGAGGCTGATCCGTCAGAACTGCGGGCCGCGGAAGAGGCGCGCCATGCCGAAGAAAAAGACAAGGTTCTAGCTGCGGGTGGTCTGTACGTAATGGCGTCGGAACGCCACGAAAGCCGCCGCATCGACAACCAGCTGCGCGGCCGTTCGGGCCGTCAGGGCGATCCGGGCCGCACCGTGTTCTACCTGAGCCTCGAAGACGACCTGATGCGCATCTTTGGCTCGGAACGTCTGGACAAGGTGTTGACCACGCTGGGCATGAAAGAGGGCGAGGCGATCATCCACCCCTGGGTGAACAAGTCGCTGGAACGTGCGCAATCCAAGGTCGAAGGTCGCAACTTTGACATGCGCAAGAACGTTCTGAAATTTGACGACGTGATGAACGATCAGCGTAAGGTGATCTTTAGCCAGCGTCGCGAAATCATGTCGGCCAATGACCTGTCCGAGATCGTCTCGGACATGCGCGAACAAGTGATCGACGACCTGATCGACGAATACATGCCGCCGAAATCCTATGCGGATCAGTGGGATACCGACGGTCTGCATGAGGCGATCAAGGACAAGCTGACCATTGATGCGCCGGTTCAGGACTGGGCCGCCGAGGAAGGCGTGGATGACGAGCAGGTGCGCGAGCGTCTGGTCAAGGCCGCGGATGAGATGATGGCGCAGAAGGCCGTCGCCTTTGGCCCGGAAAACATGCGCAACATCGAAAAGCAGGTGCTGCTGCAGACCATCGACAGCAAATGGCGCGAGCATCTTCTGACGCTGGAACATCTGCGTTCGGTTGTGGGCTTCCGGGGATACGCCCAGCGCGATCCGCTGAACGAATACAAGAATGAAAGCTTCCAACTGTTCGAAGGAATGCTGGACAGCTTGCGCGAAACCGTGACACAGCAATTGTCGCGTGTGCGACCGCTGACCGAGGAAGAGCAGAAAGAAATGCTTGCCCAGATGGCCGCGCAACAGGCGCAGGCGCAGCAGGCGGTGGACAAGGCCGCCGGTCAGGCCGAAGCAAAGGCAGAAGCTGCGGCATCGGGCGACGCGCTTCCGGGGTTTGACGAAAACGATCCGTCAACCTGGGGCAATCCATCGCGCAATGACCTCTGCCCCTGCGGGTCCGGCAAGAAGTTCAAACACTGTCACGGTCGGCTGACCTAACGTCATCCTCAGACATCACAATGTGTTCGTCTCGCGGCCACAAATTGGCCGCGATTCGTAGCGAGAGTGCGACTCGCTCCTTCAACTGGGGAGGGTGTCTTGTTTGTAGTTCGAAACTACGTGACCATGTGCGGAACGGTCGCTTGTGCGTTGGGCATAGGCTATCTGATGCAAAACGGATCAACTGCGCAGCCTGCCAGCGCGCAGAACAGTGTCGATGTTGCGTCGGCAACCGAGCAGACTTCGGTTCTGTCCGGGCTGGATAGTATCGTTCTGACTTCCGCCACTGCGTCTGACGCGACTCCGGGTCATACAGCGCCCGTGACCCGCGCGAATCCAGCGACCCCCAAAATTACGGATTGCAGCATCAGCGCACGCGCTGTTGCGGTTCCCGGCGCAATGGCGCGTCTGTCAATCAAAGCCCCGTGCCACAAGAGCAAGCGTGTCGAAGTTCATCACAGCGGTCTGACGGTAAGCCAGAACACCGACGATTCCGGTGCTCTGAGCGTGACGATCCCGGCCCTTTCGGAATATGCGATTTTCCTGATTTCATTCGAAGATGAAACCGGCACAGTCGCCACCACTCACGTAACCGATATTGCCGAATATGACCGCGTTGCCTTGCAATGGCAGGGTGATACCGAATTGCAGATCCATGCTCTGGAATTTGGGGCAAGCTATGGCACAGACGGCCATGTGTGGGATGATGCCTCAGCACAAGGCGCAGGAGAGGTTGTGCGTCTGGGCCAGTCCGGGCTGGGTGAGGCGCAGAATATCGAAGTGTATTCCTTCCCGGCGGGTACGTCGGATCAGTCCGGCACAATCGATCTGACCGTCGAGGCCGAGGTCACCAAGGCAAATTGCGGCCACACTCTGAACGTGCAGGCATTGGAACTAATGTCGGATCGCCGCCTGCGGTCGCGCGACATGTCATTGAGCCTGCCGGATTGTTCACAGGCCGGTGAGTTTCTGGTGTTGAATAATCTGCTCTCAGACCTGACAATTGCGGCAAAGTAATCCGCAGCAGGCAGGCTCGACTCTCTTATGACATTTTTCCGTGCGGCGAAGGCCGCGCTGTTTTCAGTTGCATTTGCTACCGGCGCTGTGGCGCAGGACATCACACTGACCTCGCATGACGGCAAGGTCGAAGTGACCGGCAACCTGCTGGGTTTTGACGGCGAATTCTACCGCGTCGATACTCAGTTTGGTGAGTTGACCGTGGATGGCTCGGGCGTCACCTGCGATGGACCGGCTTGCCCCAGCCTGACAGATTTCGTGGCCGAGTTGCGGTTTTCCGGGTCTTCCGTGATGGCCGAAACGGTCTTGCCCGCCCTGATCATCGGATTTGCACGGCAGGAGGGACTGACCGCATCACCTGCCCGCGTGGATTCGGATACCTTTGTCTATGAATTGCATCAGGCAGGCAGGCAGGCCCCATTGGCGCGGTTCTTCTTTGACGTCGGCACGACGGACCGCGGCTTTGCCGACCTGATCAAAGATCAGACGGATATCGTAATGGCCCTGCGCGAGGTTCGCGAGACTGAACAGGAGGCAGCTGAGACCGCCGGGCTGGGCGACCTGAAACGCACGCGACGATCCAGAGTCGTTGCATTGGACGCTATGGTCCCGGTGGTTGCACCGGACAGTGTGATGCGTCAAATCTCGCTCGCCGATTTGGCGCGCATTCTGTCTGGTGAAATAAGTAACTGGGTTGAACTGGGTGGACCGGACGCCCCAATCGCCTTGCATATGCCGGATCCAGGGTCAGGGCTTGCGCAGGCGGTCGAGGATCAGGTTTTGAATACTGCCGGTGTGGAACTGGCCGAAACCGCGATCCGTCATGGCCGCACGCGCGATCTGGTCAAGGCCGTGGCCAAGGACCCGTTTTCCATCGGTATCGCCAGCAAGGCGTCGGCGGATACCACCCGGCCTTTGCCCTTGACCGGCGGCTGCGGGCATCCGCTTGCTGCGACCCGTCAATCGATCAAGACCGAGGACTATCCGCTGAACTTGCCGATGTTCCTCTATCTGCCTGAACGCCGCCTGCCTCGGATCGCACGGCAGTTTCTGGCCTATAGCCTGGGTTCCGAAGCCCAGATGGCAATTCGTGACGCAGGTTATGTAGACCAATCGCCCGAAACCATGCCCGTTGCTGTGCAAGGCGACAGGCTTGCCAACGCTGTCACCACCGGCGGGTCCGAGGTTGGGCTGGAGGAGCTTCAGCGCATGGTCAACACACTGCGTCCGCTATCTCGCTTGTCCCTGTCGGTCCGGTTCGAGCCAGGATCGTCCCGACCGGATGCGCAGTCGCGTTCCAACATTCAACAGCTGGCGCATATGCTAGAAGCCGGAACACTGAAAGCACGCAAATTGGTGTTCGCCGGTTTCAGCGACGGTGACGGAGGGGCCGCCACAAATGCCCGCATCGCCCTGCGGCGCGCGCAAACCGTTCGGAACGCGGTATTGGCTGCGGCTGAAACATCGATCCCCGACAGCATTGAGGTCTCGGCCGAAGGGTTTGGCGAAGCGATGCCCATGGCCTGCGACGACACCGAATGGGGCCGCAAGGTCAATCGAAGGGTCGAGATCTGGGTGCAGTAATCGCTACAAATACCCTTCGGACCGAAAGCTCAGCTCGGTCGATTTTCCAATGATCAGATGATCGTGCAGGGTCAGACCCAGCGCTGAACAGGCGTCCTGAATACGGTTGGTCATGTCGATATCCGACTGTGAAGGTGTCGGATCGCCGGATGGGTGATTGTGCACCAGAATGAGGGCCGAGGCATTCAGCTCCAACGCCCGTTTGGCAACTTCGCGCGGGTAGACCGGCACGTGGTCCACGGTACCCTTGGCCTGTTCCTCATCCGCGATCAGCACGTTCTTGCGATCCAGATAGAACACGCGAAACTGTTCGATCTCACGATGCGCCATTGTGGTGTGACAATAGTCCAGCAGTGCGTCCCAGCCCGAGATCACATGCCGCTGCATCACCCGTGCACGAGCCATGCGATGCGCACAGGCTTCGAGGATTTTGAGGTCCGTGATCACAGTATCACCCACGCCCTTGATCTGGCGCAGCCGCTCCTCGGGCGCGGTCAGGACGCGGTTGAAATCGCCGAACGCATCCATCAGCGCGCGGGCCAGCGGCTTTACGTCCTGCCGCGGGATCGACCGGAACAGCACCAGTTCCAGCAGTTCGTAATCCGGCATCGCCGCCGACCCGCCAGACATGAACCTTTCGCGCAGCCGCTTACGGTGGTCTTTGATGTAGGAGGGTAACCGACCAGAGGGCAGCGGCTGCGCTGGCGCTTCGTCCGTGTCAAACAGCATCGGGGCTTCGGCAAAGGCGTCCTGTGTCATGGCTCTACCCTGACGCAGAATCGGTTTCTGATTGGTTAACGCGTCTCACCTGCCATGCGCGCAGTCGCGCGGCGAACTACCAGATGCAGCAGGATCGAAAACACGCCGAGTGTCAGCATCGCCGCAAACATCAGGTCGGTCTTGGCGCGGCCATTGGCCAGCAGCATCAGATAGCCCAACCCCTGTGACGACCCCACCCATTCGCCGATTACCGCCCCGATCGGCGCATACACCGCCGCCAGCCTCATCCCCGAAGCCAGCGAGGGCAAAGCAGCCGGAATGCGGATATGCCACAGCACCGCGCGCCGACTGGCCTGCATCGTGCGCGCCAGATCGAGATACCCCGCAGGTGTCCGCATCAACCCGTCGAAAAAGGACGAGGTGATCGGGAAATAGATGATCAGCACCGCCATCGCGACCTTGGACCAGAGCCCATAGCCCAGCCACAGGGTCAGCAGCGGTGCCAGCGCGAACACCGGCAGCGCCTGCGTGAATACCAGCATCGGCTGCACCAGAACCCGCGCGGCACGGGAATTGGCCAGTTGCAGCGCGGTGATCACCCCCAGAACGGTGCCGCAGGCAAGGCCGATGACCACTTCGACCGCCGTGATCCATGTGTGTTCTGCGATGATCCAACGGTTCTGCCACCAGGTCTCGGCCACGATGGCAGGCCCCGGCAGGATGAATTTCGGCAATCCGGTCAGGGTGACGATGCTCTGCCAGATGGCAACGGCGAACAGGGTCGCGGCGAGGGCGGACAGGTACTTCATGCCGCCTCCTCGCGCAGAAGCCGCAGCAGCGCGCCTTGTGTCTCGAGCGTTTCCAGATCGTCCACCTTGCGTGGGGCTGGTGCATGCGGCGGCTGGCACGGGGTCAACCCGTGCTGGGTCATGACCACGATGGACTGCCCCAACCGCGCGGCCTCGCCCGGGTCATGGGTGACCAGCAAAACGGTACGGCCTTGCAACGCTTCGGCGGCCAGGTCCTGCATGTCTGCGCGAGTGCGAGCGTCGAGGGCCGAGAACGGCTCGTCCAGCAACACGATGGGGCGGTCCTCCATCAGCGTGCGCGCCAATGCCACGCGCTGACGTTGACCGCCTGACAGTTCGGCGGGCTTCTTGCCCATGTGATCCTGAAGGCGCATCCGTTCGATCAGACGATCGCGGCGCGCAAGATCGGGCTTTTGCCTCCGCAGTCGCGCGCCCAATGAGACATTCTGCGCCACGGTGGCCCAGGGCAGCAGCAGGTCATCCTGCGCCATATAGGCAACGCGTTGATGCACCGGCTGGCGGTCACTGGCAGTGATCTCTCCGTCAAATACCGCGCCGGTTTCCAGCCCGGCGATCAGACGCAGAACAGTTGTTTTACCCACGCCCGACCCGCCCAGCAGACACGTCCACTGCCCGGCCCCAAGGGTCAGGGTCAACGGCGCGAACAATGTCGCGCCGCCAATCGTGGCCGAGCCGCTGATGGTTAGATCGGGCGCAGGGGTCATGGGGTCAGGCCCATTTGCCAGAAATTGACTTCCAGCTCGGTTGCGGTGCAGAAAGTCTGGCACAAGCGATCCCAACGGGGGGAGGCTTCGAAATCGGCGCCAATACGTCGAGTTAGAGCCGAATCGAGCAACTCTCCAACCGCTTTGCAGCCCGCTTGGTAATCGTTACCTGCATAGGTGTCGATCCAGTCGCGATAGGTTTCCGAGGTCGCCTCGGACGCCAAACGGGTACCGATTTCACCATAGCCCATGACACAAGGGGCCAGCGCCGCCAGAAGGTTCAGCAGATCGCCGCTGTACCCGGCTTCCAGCACAAAGCGGGTATAGGCGAGGTTCTCGGCCCGTTCCGGCGTGGCGAACAGCTGGTCCTGCGGGATACCAGCGGCTTCGCAGACGCCGATATGCAGCTTCATTTCTTCGCTGATCAGCCCGTTCACCGTGCGCGCGGAGGCCAACATTTCCTCATGCGTTTCCGATTTCACCACCGCCAGCGCCCAGGCGCGGGAGAAGTGGATCAGGAACACATAGTCCTGCCGCAGGTAATGCAGGAACGCCTCGTGCGGTAGGGTGCCATCCTTGAGGCCTTCGACAAAGCCGTGGCGGGTGTAATCCCGCCACGGCCCTTGCGCCGCATCGCGCATCAGCGCGAAAGCTCTGCCGTAATCGCTCATTGCGCGGTCACGTCGATTGCGATGTCGCTGACCGGCAAGATGCTGTCGATCATGCCGCTGTCGTTCAGGAACGCTTCGAACCTGGCATAGCGACCGGCCTCAAGACCCGCCGGGCGCAGTGCAAAGCGCGGCAGCGTGTCGACCCAGGCGCGGGCGTTCAGTTCATCCTGCAGTTCAGGCGAGGTGCCAGAGAAGATCTCCCAGCTTTTTTCCGGATTGTTGACGATGTACTGCGTCGCCTTTTCGGTCGCAGCAAGGAAGCGTGTAACCTTGTCGATGTCCATGGTGTCGGGGTTGGCGACATAGATCAGCTCGTCATAGGCGGGCACGCCCTCTTCTTCGATATAGAAGCAGGTACCGGGATGGTTTTCGATATCCATCTGGTTCAGTTCAAAGTTGCGATACGCCCCGATCACCGCGTCCACCTGACCGGTGATCAGCGACGGCGAGAGCGAGAAATTGACGTTGATCAGCTCAACATCATCCAGTTTGACGTCATATTTGCCCAGAACGGTGCTCAGAACCGCCTCTTCAACACCAGCAACCGAGAAACCGATTTTCTTGCCCTTGAGGTCTGCCGGCGATTTGATCGGGCCGTCCTTCAGAACCAGCAGGCAGTTCAGTGGCGTGGCGACCAGCGTGCCGACGCGCTTCAGCGGCAGGCCTTCGTGGATTTGCAGATGCAATTGCGGCTGATAGGACACGGCCAGATCAGCCTGACCGGCAGCCACCAGACGCGGCGGGGCGGACGGATCGGCGGGCGGGACAATCTCGACCTCAAGCCCCTGCTCGGCGAAATAGCCGTTTTCCTGCGCCACGATGATCGGGCCGTGGTCAGGGTTGATGAACCAGTCCAGCAGGACGGTCATCTTGTCTTCGGCCCAGGCAGGCGCGGCGGCCAGCAGGGCAATCGCTGTCATCAGCTTTTTCATGTCTCGCAATTCCTTCTGTTCACGAGGTTGAGGCCGCGACGAGGACAATCTCGCCCGGCCAATCCGGTTGAATTTGTTCGGCCGCACGCCAGGCGCGCAGGCCCGTGGCACAACAAAGTGCCAGTCTTTGGCCTTTGTTAGGCTCTGATTTCACGGCTTTCGACTGGATACGGCGCGCGTTGGGGTGAATGGGGTCCGGGGCCTCGTCCGGGCTGCGCAGCTCGACGATCAGATCATCTGGGGTCAGCTGACTGGCCGCGACAAAGGCAAAGTGATGTGTGGGTTCCGGGGCATCGTCAAAGCGGAACGTGGTGCTGCGCAGGGTTCGGGCGTCATATTGCACCATCTGCCCCAGCGGCGAAGGTTCAAGACCAAGGATCAGGTTCAGCGCCATCTGTGCCTGCAACGCGCCGATCACGCCGACAACCGGGCCCAGCACCCCCGCAGTGGCACAGCTTGCGCCGCTGTCAGGCGCGTCCGGGAACACCGCCCGCAGCGACGGCGCACCGCCGCAGAATCCGCCCACATAGCCCGACAGGCCCAGAACCGAGGCGCTGATCAGCGGTTTGCCCAGAGCAAGGCAGGTGTCCGACAGCGTATAGCTGGCCGCATAACTGTCAGCGCAGTCCAGCACGATGTCCGCCTGACCAACAAAATCCGCCGCGTTTTCGTTTGTTAGAGCCTGTTCCAAGGCCGTTACAGTGATTTCACTGTTCAACGCGCGGCAGCGATCTGCCGCAGCCTGGGCCTTGGGGCGGCCGCAATCTTTTTCGTCAAACAACGTCTGCCGGTGCAAGTTGGACAAGGCGATCTTGTCCCGGTCCATGATGGTCAGGTGGCCGACCCCAGCCCCGGCGAGCAACGGCAAAGCCGGGGCCGCAAGCCCACCGGCACCCACCACCAGAACCCGCGCCGCGGACAGGCGCGCCTGACCGGCAGCACCGACTTCGGGCAGGATCATCTGGCGGGCATAGCGGCTCATCTGGTGGCCTCGATCCAGGCGCGCACCCGTGCTTCGGGGTCGGGGTTCAGGGTGATGTCGGTGACGGCTGAGACGATATCGGCCCCGGCCTGCAACACGCCCGGCGCGCGTTCGACACTCATCCCGCCGATGCCAACCAGAGGGATTTCACCCACACGTGCCTTCCATTCGGTGACGCGCGGCAAGCCCTGCTGTTCCCATATCATCTTCTTCAGGATCGTCGGATAAACCGGCCCCAGCGCCACATAATCCGGGTCCATGGCCAGAACCCTCTCAAGCTCATCATCGTCATGGGTCGAGACGCCCAGCTTCAGCCCCGCCTTGCGGATGGCTTTCAGATCGGCGTCGTCCAGATCCTCCTGCCCCAGGTGAATCCAGTCGCAGCCCGCATCCATTGCCGCCTGCCAATAGTCGTTGATGACCAGAACCGCACCATGCGCCTGGCAAAGATCACGGGAAATGGCGATCTGCTCGCGCACCGCGGCATCGGGTTGGTCCTTGATCCGCAGCTGCACCAGTTTCACGCCCAATGGCAGCATCCGGCGCAGCCAGTCCGAGTGGTCGAAGATCGGATAAAACCGGTCAAGGGTCATGACAGGAACGCCTTTCCGATAACAGGGGTCGAAGGTTCGGCCATATCCCGCGCTTCGATCGGGTCGGCCTGATGGGCCAGTTGCCCGGCCTCGATCGCCCGCATCATCGCCCGCGCCATCGCCACTGGATCACCCGCCCGTGCCACGGCGGTGTTCAGCAGAACCGCGTCATAACCCAGCTCCATCGCGCGCGCGGCATGGCTGGGCAGGCCGATTCCTGCATCGATCACCAGCGGCACGTCCGGAAACTCGGCCCGCATCGCGCGCAGGGCGTATTCGTTGTTCAGGCCACGCCCCGACCCGATGGGCGCACCCCAGGGCATCAGCACCTCACACCCGGCGGCCAGCAAGCGTTCACCCACGATCAGATCGTCGGTTGTGTAGGGGAAGACTTCAAAACCGTCCTCGGTCAGGATGCGGGCGGCTTCGACCAGTTGGAACACATCCGGTTGCAGGCTGTCGGTGTGGCCGATCAGTTCCAACTTGATCCATTTGGTGTCAAACACCTCGCGCGCCATATGGGCGGTGGTGACGGCCTCTTTCACAGTGTGGCAACCAGCGGTGTTGGGCAGAATCAGAACGCCCAACTCGCGGATCATCTGCCAAAAGGTCTGCCCTGCCCCGGATTCCCGCCGCAGGGACACGGTGGCCACCCCGGCCCGACTGTCACGAAAGGCCTTCTCCAGAATGGCCGGGCTGGGATATTGCGCGGTACCCAGCATCAGCGGGTTGGGCAGTTCCGTTCCGTAAAACATCTTCATCCTCAGCCCCCTTGCATCGGCGCGACGACCTCGACCCGGTCGCCTTCGGTCAGTTTGTGGGCGATGCGCAGGCTTGAGGGCACGAAGTCCTCGTTCACGGCAGTGGCAACGCGGCCTGAAAAGCCGCATTCCTCCAGCAAATCCGACAGGGTTTCGGCGCGCACGTCGCGCGTCTCGCCGTTAAGCACGATCTTCATCGACCATCTCCGAATGTTTGTTGTCCAGCGCCAGATCGGCCACGCCCTGCGCCAGCGCAGGCGCCAGCAGATAGCCATGGCGATAGAGTCCGTTGGCATAGATCGTCCGGCCCAGCCGCCGGATACGCGGCAGGTTGTCCGGGAAGGCGGGACGCAGATCGACGCCGATTTCCAACACCTCAGCCTCGCCAAAGGCCGGGTTCAACGCATAAGCGGCGCTGAGCAGTTCCAGCATCGAACGAGCGGTGATGCGGCTGCTGTCTTCGGATTCGATCATCGTCGCACCCAGCATATAAATGCCATCCCCGCGCGGCACGATGTACAGCGGCATGCGCGGATGCAGCAGGCGTACAGGCCGGGTCAGCGTCACGTCGCGGCAGCGGATCACCAACATTTCACCTTTGACGCCGCGCAGATCATGCAGCACCTCACGCGCGTGCAGCCCCCGACAGTCGATGGCGTTTTCCAGTTGGGCCGGAGCGAGTTTTCGGTGAAACTCCACACCCTGATCCAGAAGCTGACGGTACAGGTCCTGCAGGGCCTGACGAGGGTCCAGATGCGCCTCGGCGCTGAAATGCAGACCTTTGCTGAAATCGTGTAGATCAGGCTCTAATTTGGCGATTTCGCCTTGGCTAACCTCTGAAAACCCTTCGGTCCGGCGGGCAAAACGCCGCAGATCGGGCAGGTCGCGGGAATTGGCAACCACCAGCGTGCCGCGCCTGTGAACCGGCGTGCGTGCGGCCCACCAGTCAATGGCGGTCTGACCAAGGCGCAGCACCGGTTCTTCGGCATTTTCATACTCGCACCACGGTGCCAGCATTCCACCCGCCCACCAGGAACACCCGTGCGGGCCCGGAGGGCCACCGGGGTCGAACACCTGCACCTTCGCCCCACGCGCCACAAGCTCTGACGCGACCGCCAATCCGGCGACGCCGGCGCCTATGACCGACCAGATCGTCACGCGGACCAGACCCGATGGAAGTGATGCACCGGCCCATGGCCGTGTCCGACCTTCAGGTCATCGGCCTGCGCAATTGCACCCTGCAAAAAGTCATGCGCCTGCGCCACTGCCTCGGTCAGAGGCAGGCCCTTGGCCAACCCGGCCGCGATTGAGGACGACAATGTACATCCTGTTCCATGGGTGTTTCGGGTAGGCAGGCGCGGAGCCGTGAACTTGGCCACCAGACCGGCTGGGTCGATCAGCAGGTCCTGACAGATGTCCCCCTTGCCGTGACCGCCTTTCATCAAGACCGAAGATGCGCCCAGGTCGCACAGGGCGTGTCCCTGTTCGATCATCTCTTCGGCGTTATCCGCCGGATGAGTGTCCAACAGACAGGCGGCCTCAGGTAAATTGGGTGTCAGTACGGTTGCACGGGGAACCAAAACCTCCCGCAAGGTTTGCACCGCCTCTTCGGCCAACAGGGCATCACCTGATTTGGCAATCATTACAGGGTCCAGAACGATGGGGCCGGTGTAATCTGCAATACTGTCCGCGACACTCTGGATGATGTCCGGCGTTGCCAGCATGCCGATCTTGATCGCCCGCACATCCAGATCACTCAGAACCGCCATGATCTGAGCCGCAATCACATCCAACGGTATTCCGTGCACCGCCGTCACAGCACATGTGTTCTGGGCCGTCACAGCCGTGATTGCACTGGCCCCAAAAACGCCCAAGGCGGACATGGCTTTGAGGTCGGCCTGTATGCCCGCCCCGCCGCCGCTATCCGACCCTGCAATCGTCAAGGCAATAGGTGCCATAGGGTTGCTCCACTTCATCTTGGGCAACCGGGCATGGAAAACGTCTGTTCAACATAAGACCGTTCCCTACGCCGGTACTGCCCGGATCAGGTTCGATGGGTTAGCGCATGCGCACCTCTCAGCCCCCAAAAGCAGGGCACCCCAACGGTTGGCGCGGACAATCTCAGGCGTGACACGAAAAATCAAGGTGGAATCTGAGCTGATTAAGGCCAGCCAGACCGCATAAATAAGGCCAATTCCCAGGTGGAGAATGAGGGAGTTTGCGAGGCTCTGCCTCGCGCTCCGGGATATTTATGGCCAGATGAATACAGGATCCCTTGCTTCATCTGGC